>NZ_CCBH010000221.1:0-696 GCF_001368935.1 Novosphingobium sp. KN65.2 | reverse complement strand
GAATAAGGCGGGCTAAATGATCGAGAAAGGTTCTTCGGGTCGCAGGGCTGATCTAGGATGCTTTGGTTAATCATTTCACAACGGCAACGAGTGCGGCGCTGGCCTGCTATGAGTCCACTTCCAGCAGCGCGGCGAGGATCGCAATTCGCTCGCCCGCAGGCAGCTCGCTAAACATGCGTTTCCAACGTGCCGCCTTGCGCTTGATCCTCTGGCGATCGGTGAAATCCACCCCGGCATGGGTGGCCCAATGCGCCGCGTCGGGCGCATAGTTCATCCATAGACATTCGGTGCGCGGCCCGCCTCGCGTCATGGCCTGATAGGACAGGACGCGCCAGCGCGGCGCGGGCAGCAGTTCGCTATACAGGGACGAGGGATAGCCTGAAATCATCACCGAGGCGGGCAGCGCATCGAGGACGGCCAGCAGTTCCCTATGGTCCGCTTCCGTATAGTCATAGCGGTAGCGCGTGCCCGGATGGGAGCGCGTGGCGAGGACATAGGGCGGATCAGCATAGATCAGCACGCGCCCAGCGGCCGAAAAGTCGAAATCGCGCAGGAAGGCGAGGCAATCGACGTTGTAGGTTTCGACGGCCGCGCCATCGAACGCGCTCGATTCCTCTGCCGCGATCGAGCCGAAGCACTCAAAGGTAGCCGGATCAATTTCGAGGCCGATCGAGCGGGCAGCGGGAGGCTTGCGCC
>NZ_CCBH010000220.1:0-8905 GCF_001368935.1 Novosphingobium sp. KN65.2 | reverse complement strand
CAAGGCGGCCGCTATCGGATGCGTACTTCGCGCAAGGCCACCGCCAGATTGCTCTGGCGTGGATAGCCGGCAAGCTTGCGCAGCATCTGGTGGGGTTCGATCCGGCCCGAGTTCACGGTGGCGATAGCACGAAACAGGTCCGGCCAGTTGGCGACGATGATATCTTCCCGGACCTTGCCCGCCACCAGCTTGCGCAGTTCGGTCGGAGTAGCGGCGGGATCAAACACGTAAAACCGCTTCGATGGCAGATCGCGGATGCGCAGGACGAGGCGGCGATCGAGCAGACCGCTCATGCCAAAGACGTGATCGGTGTAGCCTGCCGTGTCGGCATATTGTTCGCGGATCTGCCTGCCCGCCTCATTGGCCAGCAGGCCACTGAGGATGTAGGGTGCCTCGCTCGCCGTCACCGGGATGAGGCGCGATGCGAACGGTGCATACTGGTCGTTCACCGAGCTGTAGCTTTTTGTGCCGGGATCATTGCCATACTCCGCGTGGACCGCGTTCATCGTCTCTCCATGGCGACCTTGCTCAGCGAACGGGCCAAATTCGGCTTGGCTGCAGCCCGTTCGCGCGGACGCAAACTGGGCCGTCAACCTGGAGACCGTCCGAAATCAGATCGATTGACCCCGAGGGTCATCGAGGTGATAGAAGCCGGGCGCAGCTATCGTTGGATTGCACGCGATCTCGGGATCAGCAAGAACACGGTCACGGCGATTGTGCGCCGCCAGCGGGACGGATCGGCATTGTAGTATATAGTTGACATGTCGCCCCAGTCTGTGCATTATACTTGACATGATCGAAGTCCTCCGCACCGCCGAGTTCATCGACTGGCTCACGGCGCTGCGGGATGTTCAGGCGCGGGCGCGGATCGCCAAACGGATTGACCGTATCGCTCAGGGCAACTTCGGCGACGCCAAGTCGGTCGGCGACGGGGTGAGTGAGCTACGCTTTACCTTCGGGCCGGGATACCGGGTCTACTACACACGGCGCGGCGATGTCGTGGTGATCCTGTTGTGCGGCGGCGACAAGGGCTCGCAGGAACGGGACATCGATCGGGCGAAGGCCATGGCGAAGGAGGTTTGACGATGACACTCGAAACCAAGTCCTGGGATGCAGCCGAGGTACTGAACACCCCGGCTGATATCGCGGCGTATCTCGACGCCTACCTTGAGGATGGCACCACTGAGGAACTGCTGCGTGCCCTCAGCACCGTCGCGCGCTCGCATGGGATGTCGGCGCTAGCCCGCGAAACCGGGATCAGCCGGGAAGCCCTTTACAGGGCATTCAGCGACAACGGCAATCCGACGCTCGGTACGCTGTTGCGCGTGATGAAGGCATTCGGCGTGCGCCTTGCCGTGGCGGCCTGATTTGCGCTGGCGGTGTTTAGGGTGTCATTTCGCCCCCTACCGGAACTGACCCCGATTACGCCCATGATGCGAGTTGGTCATTGTGACTGGCAACGCAATAGGCCCACGGCGCAAGGATCGCTTTATCCTGGGCTGCTCGATCACGCGGCCCATGCAGCCAAAATCACCACCTCGGCGGCATCGTGTCTACCCAGATAATCGCCACGTTACAGTTACTCGACATGCTTCTGCCGTCATCGATGCATGAGCAATTGGATAGCGCAATTGGCGTGCGCGTCGATGGCTTTGCCCTTCATGAAATCATAGCCCATGGCAAGCTGGGCTTCCCGCGCAAGAACGAATGGCAACCGAACCATGCCGACTATGGCGTAGACCAGCGAGGGCAGGGGCATGTCGGGGACGAGGCCGCGCTCGATCAATGTCGCTGCATACGCTCTCGTGGCTGCATGGTTTGCCTTGACGAACTCTTCAACCATCCACTCAAGCCGTTCGCCGCCCGCGATCGTCTTGGAGAACGTGATACGGGCATGCTCGGCGCTGTAACGGACATAGAGCCACAGCAAGAGAGCATAGCGCTCTTCGAAGGGGAGGTCTGCTGGGGCCGCGACGGGTTCGATCACTTACTCCTCGATCAGCGCGCAATGTCGCGCACGTTCGCTGCGGCAAACCATGTGCGGCAAATGCTTCGCGCGCGCATTGCAAGATCCTGGCGCGCGTTTCATGTGCCCGCGACTGTTTCAGAATGCGGGCTTTGGGAATTGGATGGCCCGGAAGAGCGTCAGAATTATGTGTCTTGGCCACTCATATTCTCCAGGTGATGATCCAGGCGAACCATGGCGCAAGACCGGCAGCGATACCGATCGATGCCCTGCTTTGCCCAAGCCGTAAATTGGCATAGAAGGCGTTTATCCCGTTTCACGGAGCTCGGCATGGCTCTTGTCCTCAAGTTGAAAGAAGCCCGGGTCGAGGCTGGGCTCAGCCAAAATCAGGTGGCCGAAATGCTCGCAATGAGTTTGAAGGCCTATCAGGCTTGGGAGCAGGGGAAGTCTGTTCCGAGCCTTGAGGAGCTCAGAACCCTGGCCATTCTCTTTCGTACGACCCTGCATGCTCTTGCTGGCCTTGACGTCAATATGACCCAGGGCTTTGAAGACAATGATGCCGACCTGATGGCGGATGAAAATGGCTTCTGGGGCCACGTAGGGATCAAGCTCAAGCGCCACGACAAGGTCATCTGGTATCCCGTTAGCCTGCGCACCTCGGACACACTTCGCGCGGGGGTTAATGGTGCGGTTGACCCCGAGTTTCTGATGCCGTTCGCCACGCTCGACAACCGGTTGGTTCGCTTGCGTCTGTCGCAGGTTTCCAGGCTCTATCTTTTGGGAGATGGGTGCGATTTGCCGGGTGATGGAAGTTTCCCGGAGACGTGCGATGCGCTTCACGGATATTCCGGTCATCCGCTTGTCGTCTACGAGGCGATGGTCGCAATTCTCGAAGATCATTTGACCGGAAGCGCATTGTCTGCCGGTTTTGACGCGGCGATTGTCGAGCACGCGCAGCAAGTGATCTCGGCAAGCGGGCTTGGCGGCGAGGAGATCCTTGCGCAGATCCTCCATACCCGCGTGATCCAGGCGAATGGCGAGGACTACAGCTTTCGCAGTGAGACTGACTGCGTGCTCGAGGTGGACACCATGATCGATATGGTTTCCGCAGATTTCCTGCCGTTCGTGGACCACGACAACGGGCATGAAATCTATTTTCGTGAAGAGGATGTGGTCCTTCTCCAGTTGCCGATTTCGGAACTTCTCAAGGCCGAAGACCTGGCTGTTGCGCAAATCGAGGCGATAGACGAAGTGCGCCACTGAACATGGCGATTATGGCCTGTGGCTGACCTGACTGATGATCGTCTTGCAGAACCAAATGCCGACACGATGGGCAGTGCAGGAGAAATGGCAATCTCAGGCAACAAGGCCCTACGTCAGTCTTCCACGAGCGAGATAAGCGCGACATCGATCGTCCCGAAAAGTAGCAGGGCAAGGGTGCGTGGAAGGCAAAGGGGTCCTGGCCGCGCCTCGCTGGATCTGCTGCCATGCTGCGCAGTTTTCAGGTGATCGCAGGTGAAGCACACCTCGTGGCGCATTTCTACAAGTGCGAATCAAAAAGCGTCGTTAACGGACATGGATGCGACCCGAATGGCCTCTTCATCTTTCCAGTACCGGAAGGGGCTAAGCATATCTGGCGGCAGTCCATTGTGGCTGCCGCAATTTTTTCAAGGTCGATCAAGCCGGTCTGTAGAAGCGGCGTCCAGATATGATCACGAGTGCGACAACACCTTCCCGGCGCGTTTGAATTGCTATCTCGGCAGGATCTTCTTGCATTCCCAATGACCGTCAGCGTAACCTGTCAAGGCCGATCCTTGCTTTTGTCGCCAATGCTACTATGGGGTCGCGCAATTGCTACGCCCGTGCAGCTCACACTATTCTCCGGATCGGATACCTCATGGCAGACTTTGACGCGCGCCGCGCCTCGCTCGACCTCGTTACAGCCTATGTAAACAACAACACGCTCAATGCAGCCCAACTGCCCAACTTGCTCAGCGATGTGTTCAAGGCGATTACCGACTTTGACGCCGCTGCCGAAACGCCAGCAGCACCTGCGCCTGCAGCTGAAGCTGGACCCACCGCCAAGTCAACGCCTACACCCGCCGCGCCTGCGAAGCCCGAGGACGCACCCAAGGCTGCGCCCAAAATCGCGCCCAAGGCAGCACAACCGGAAACTTCAGCAGTCGAAGCCCCCAAGCCTGCCGTTTCGATCGCGGAATCGACCCGCGATCCTAACTTCATCGTCTCGCTCATTACCGGTGAGAAGTTCAAGACGCTCAAACGCCACCTGAGGAAGCACGGCCTTACCGAAGCCGAATACAAGGCGCGTTACGGCCTGCCCGCTGACTACGCGATCGTAGCCGCCTCCTATTCTGCGCTGCGTCGCAAGGTTGCCGTGGGCATTCACCAGGATCGCCAGGATACTGGGGCCAAGAGCGAAGCCGCGGCGTCTTCGGCAGCCAGCAACGTGAAGCCGGCACCGGCCAAGGCGAAAGCAGCGCTCAAGACGAAGCAGGCAACTGCCCCCAAGACCACTGCCAAGCCTGCGGCGAAGAGTGCCTCGGTGGGCAAGGTTGAGGTTGCTCCCAAAGCCAAAGCGGCTGAAGCTCCGGCGCAGGGCAATGCGGATGTAGCCAAGCAGGCAGAGCCTGCCGCCAAGGTCGAAGCCAAGACAGTGAGCAAGGCGAAGAAGCCGGCAGCAGCGGAGGTTACCCCAAAGAAGGCCGCCACCAAGAAGGCATCGACCCGTAAGTCTGCTGCTGCTCCCAAGGCCCAGAGCGCTGAAGCACCGGCGCAGAAGACCGCAGCGGTCGAGACCAAGGCTGAACCGGCCGCCAAGGCTCCGGCGAAGTCGGCAGCCAAGGCCAGGAAGCCTGCCGCAGCGAAGAAGGTTTCGGCCAAGCAGATCAGTGAAGCGGTTGCTGAGCCCAAGGCCTCGGCTGCCTCGGTTGACGTTGCTCCATCTGAACCGGTCAAGGCGGAGACGAAGCCGGTAGCAAGCGCGCGGGTTACTGACGCGGCTCCGGCTGCGAAGGCTTCGGTGGCAAAGGCGCATGGCAAGAGCGCGGGGGCCAAGGACACCGTGAGTGCACCAGCCAAGGCGCCGCGCAAACCTCGCCGCAAGCTCTCGATGAAATTCGGCTGATCGATTATCTGCTGAAGATATAGGGGCCCCGGAGGAGAGATCTTCCGGGGCCTTCTGCTGCCTGCATGAGAGGCAAGCGATGACAGGCATTTTGATGCGTTAACGCAACAAACGAGGCCGTGTTAACCGATTGTTGGCTAATTTCCGCAAGGAAATGCGCTACCAGAGGGAAGAGCGAGGTTAACGAAAATGATCAAGCAGGTACGGCCAGGATCCTATGAGATGCGCTACGCATCTCGGTTCCCTGTGGACCTCGTCGTTACTGCTGAGCATCGTCGTCTGGGTGAAATCACGCTCGATATCCAGAACATCTCCGCGCAAGGCTTCATGGTGCAAGGTGATCTGGATTTGCAGCGCGGAGAGCGTCTCGAAGTGCACTTCCCGCTTGTCGGGCGCATAGACGCGCTCCTGGTCTGGTCACATGACGGGCGCGCCGGCTTCCAGCTTGAACGGGTTCTCCGGGGCGAGGACCTGCGCAGGCTCGTTCGCCAATTCCAGGCTGCGGCCTGAATTCCAAAAACGTCGATAGCCGCGGGCCGGTGGTTCCCCGTTCCTTAAGCCAGCTGGAGCACCAGTCTGGCATACTGGCCAGCGGCAATCCGGCATTGGCCTTCTTCTTGGCATTCCGCATCCACCGATGATCTCGGTGCCGTTTACTTCGGCACGCTCGATTTCGGCGACCCTGCATTCATCGCGGTTTCGGGCTTTGATCGATGCAAGGGCCTGTGAGGTTGCTGGCTGCCTTGGCTGAGATCCCACTGTTCGTTCCAGCGCCTCGCCCTGCTGGAAGAGGCGCTGGAACGAGGATTATCCGTTGAGCTTGTCCTTGACCGCCTTGGCGGGAGAGAACGCCAGCTTCTTCGAGGCAGCGATCTGGATCGTCGCGCCCGTTGACGGATTGCGACCTTCGCGCGCCGGGGTGTCCTTGACCTTGAACTTGCCGAATGCATTGATGGACACTTCCTCGCCCTTGGCCGCGGCGTCGGCAATGGCAGCGAAGACGCCGTCGACCAGCTTGCGGGCGTCGGACTTGGTCAAACCGCCATCAGCGGCAATGACATCTGCAAGATCGTTGTTGTTCATTAAGCCTATTCCTTGTGCGTAATGGAATGCGCTTGTTAGCCGTTGGCCAGCCCGGCAGCCATCTGCGTCGGCAATTTTCCCACGATTTTGGCCGCGGACAAGCGCCGGAATGGCCGGTAAGTAGGTTTTGCCAGTCACGGGCGTTTCCAGGGTTTGGTCCTTACCAAATCAACCGAGGCAGTCTGTTGCACGTTGTCCGGACCGTTTCAGGTCACCAATCGAGCGATTTTGTAAATTACATTGGGGAGAAACGCAGGAGAGGTTGGAGGTCTATCTGTGAAGGGATCGGATCAGGTAAGCGGTATTGGGTTCATACTGATGACTATAGGGCAGGGCTGGCTCGCTTTGTTGAGCGATTTTGGGATCGTTATTGAGATCTGTATTCAAGCGGGAAACGGCAAGCTGGGCGGTGTTTCCAGACTTATCAGTGCGAATTCGAATTGGAATACAGACATCGTTTTTCAGGAAATGCAGTTGGCTAACTTTACTTAATAAAATTATGAACCTAGGCTCCCGCCGTCTTTGCACTTGCTCGGGAGAAAGTCGCAATGGGTCGCTCCAAATCAGACGAAAATCCAGACGATAATGGTCGCGAAGTTAGCAAATCCGAACGTCGGGACAGTGGCCGAACGCGAACGATCTATCGGTTGGTTCAGATCGAACGGGAAGGTGATGAAGGCTTAGGTCGATGCCGCAATATATCCGACGGGGGTATGGCCCTACGCCTGTCGATGCCTGTAGACCTCAACGATAGATTGTCGATCGCATTTTCACCTTCGGTGAAGCTTTCAGGGCAGGTGGTCTGGATCAATGGCGACGAGTGCGGCGTCAAGTTCGATCAACTCATCGACAGCTCACAGATTTTGAGCAGCACCTCGCATGAAGGTAGAGCAGAGGGTGCGCGGGCACCCCGTTTGAAAGCAAATGTCTCCGGCAAAGTGATCTTCGACGATCAGGTGCTGCAAACGGTAGTCCTCGATCTGTCGCAACGCGGAGCGAAGATCACGCATGACGGCCGCTTCAAGCATGGTCTCAGGGTGAAAATCCTGCTCGATTCCGGTCACGAGCGCGAGGGCATCGTTCAATGGGCCAAGGACAACTTCGCGGGCATTTTCCTTATCGATCCCTTCAGCGTCGATGATCTGGGATCGATCGAGCGTCTGAGGTCGAAATCGGAAACCGGAAGCAAGGATAAGAAATGCTCCTGATGGTCGGTACCATGGCGCGTAGGGTAAACACCTCGACGCCATGAACCGCAATGACGATCCCGAGCCGGTCGACGAGCTGGCGCTGGAAAGCGGCGGCATCCAAACTACGTAGGTCGTGATCGATGACGCCGACATCATCCGAGGCGTACGCGGTTCCTATATATTGAAATGATCGACGATTGCAGGGTGGATGGCCCCGTCAAACTCGAGATTGCTTCGAGAAAATGGGCTCAAGCGAACACGAAGCGGTCCGACAGCTCCCAGCCAAAGCTGTAGACATTCTCCCGAAGCCAGCTGAGGCACTTCGCATTGCAGCTTGCAATCCAACGCGGACAATTGCGAGACGATGATCGGGCAGGGGTGCTCGGACCCGCCTTCAAGCTGTCCAGGTGTTGCCGACGTGTGCCTGTGATCGGTCATCGTAGGTCCCACGAGTCTTCGCCCCCATGTCGCGAAGCAAGGTACGATTATGCCCGGTCGATTGCAGTCCCATGGCTGCCGCGCGCTTTGTCGCCTGGCTGACCGAGGCATGCGATGAAATTCCTTCCTGATGGAATGACGACGGAAGGTCAGCAATACCATGCTCCGGTCGTTGTCAGCGTTTGGGTGAAAGACGCCTGTCTGTTGGTCAGGTCGCCTTATCTTGAGTGCAATGGCGATTGCAGAAGCCGCTGAAGGATGAGTGCGCGAAATGCCATTGCGGTTTCACCGCGGGCCACCAACCCTACGAGTTGAGCTCTAAGGGGAGCAAGCGGCGGCACGTTCGCTAGCTAGCGGAGTAGGCGCGGTCTTGATCCCCCAAACGAACCATAGTCACCTTTGCTGATATTGGCGACAGCGCGCCCTCAAGGACGAACTCGCTCACCGAGCGATGCGAGGCCTTGGCGGCGGCATCGAGCGCGCTTGGCTTCTGCGGTCAGGCGCAGGTCCAGCTTTTCAGATCGAATGGTCTTCGCTGCCATGATTCATACCTCCAATGGTAACCGCCATTGCATAGCGCCGATGCTTTGTCAGGACATTGTCTGGCGTTGGCGGTGTGTCATGGGCATCGGCAACCCGGCCATGACCGCGATGCCCAATCCCATATCTGAGATCGGCCAACACCAGTACGGATTGATGGAACCAATTCACGAAAGATGGAAGACCGACACCAGCTACCGGAGCTGTCGCAATGACAGTTTGCCCGGAGAGGCGATGACGCCTGACCGACGAAGAGATTCCTTTTCAATGGCTTGAATCGCGCTTTGAACATTTCTCGATCATTACGAGAACATCAAATGCGTCTGGTCGTACTCCGGGCAAACTGTCGGAACGACAGATATGATCAACAAGATTATGGATTCATTGAATCTTTTTGCGATGGCTCTGGCCAGAATCGCGGGATTCTGGCATAGACAGAACAGGAACGAACAAGGATCAGATGGAGCCGATACCGATGGGTAAGACCGCAACCAATGTCGGGCAGATCCTTGATCGCCTGTCCGAAGTGTCCAGTCGTCCGCG
>NZ_CCBH010000219.1:0-16352 GCF_001368935.1 Novosphingobium sp. KN65.2 | reverse complement strand
GGGGGGGGGGGTTTTCTTTTTGCGGTGAACCTCAGCCGGCGGGGCGGTTCTCGATCAGGGCGATCATGCCTTCCAGCCATAAGCGCGGCTCGCGGGCGCGACCGATGTCGCAGACGAATTCCTGACCGCGCCGCGCGGAATCGAGGCTTCGGCGCCCGATCCAGCGGTCCGGTCGGTCATGGTAGGTGAGGCCGCGCTGCTTCAGCCACGGTGGAACCCGCCAGCGATTGAGCGGCCCGCACGGCTGCGTCAGCCGCAACCCGTCCGCTGCCGAACGCGCGGTCGCTCCGGGACCGAACCAGATCGCATTGTTCGCGGGCCATTCGCCTTCGGCGTGGGGATGGGGCCTTGGCGGTTCTTGCCATGAGCGGGACCGGCGCACGGCTTCGGGAGAGCCGCAGGCTTCGACACCCATGTGGGCGAAGATGCGGTGATGGCGTTCGCCCGTCTCGGGATCGGCGAAAAGCCCGAAGAACAGGAAGTGATCCCCCGGCCCGACGCCGTGCCTGGCAAGGTGGCCTTGCGCCGCGCCGCACTGGCCGAACCAGCACAGGCCGTCCGCGAACATCGGATCGTCATGGCACAAGTGCGCGCCGTCGATCCTGCCGCGCGTGAGCGTGGAGACAAGTTCGCCGAGGTCCCGATCGGCAAAGCGCGTGCATGAGCGGTCCTGCGTCGGTATCGGCAGGGAGACGGGCACGCCGTCGATGATCGGAGAGGGCACGCCGCCCGCCGTCGTGTCGAATCCCTTGCGGCTGAAGACGAGCTTCACGCCGCCGGTCTCAGCTTTCGCGGGCGAGCCGGGTCAGGCGCATGGCCAGCTCGAATGCCTCGAGGCGGGTCTTGCGCCGCTCCGCCGCTTCCCAGTCTTCGCCCCACAGCTCGATCTGCCAGTCCTCCTCGAGGTTGGCGGCGCGCCACAGGGCTTCGCTGTCCGCATCCGGTTCGGTGGCGAAGAGACCGACGACGAGCGAGGCGGCAAGGCTGGTGAGCATGCGCAGGCCCGCCAGCGTGAAGTCGTCCTGTTCGTGGAGAACCTGCTCCAGGCGGGCAAGGGTCTGCGCCGGCTGCGGCTTGTGGATGATGCCCGAGACGCGGGTGAAGGTCAGGCCCCATCGCTCTTCGGCCCGCTTCAGCAGGGGTTCCCAGACATCCTGCTGGCGCTTGAACAGCGCATCTTCGGGATCGGCGCGATAGCACAGGGTGTCCGTCTCGGCGTATGGCACGAGGTCGCGGATCGCCTCGGCACGATCGACGGCGACGGCATCGATGGCAAAGTCGCACAAGTCGCGCAGGACGAAACCGGCAGGGTCGATGTTCTCGCCTTGCGCCGCCCATTCCTCGGCCAGTGCCTCGGCCAGCGGCTTCGTGGTCACGACTTGCACGCGGCCCCCGGCAGTCTTGATCGGGCGCCCGTCGAGCAGGACGCGCCAGCCTGCGTCGGTCTCGCCGACGGTAACTTCCTTGTAGAATCGCTTCATTTCGGTGTGCGCCACTTCCGCGCGAGGACTTTGGGAACGATGAAGGTGTCGGCCAGGCCGACGGCGATGAGGATATGGCCGAGCCACGTGGGCAGGGCATGATTGCCGTTGGCGACGAGAATGCCCGTCATGACGAAGGCCACGCCCAGCAGGCGCACGATCTGGATTACCGCAAAGCGGGCCGCCGCCGGATCGCGCTCGCTCATTTGAGCAGGTAGGCCAGCAGTTCGGCCGGGGTCTCCGCGACCCATTCGGCGCCCGCCGCCTTCAGCTCTTCGGGATGGTGATAGCCCCAGTCGACCCCGACCGCGCGGGTGCCGGCCGATTGCGCCATCTGCATGTCATAGCCGGTGTCGCCGATCATGACCGCTTCGCCGGGCAGGGCGCCCGCTTCGAACAGGGCCTGCTCCAGCATTTCGGGATTGGGCTTCGATGGATGGCGGTCTGCGGTCTGAAGCGTGACGAACAGGTCGGCGATGCCGTTGTTCGCCAGGCAATGCGCCAGGCCGCGGTCGGACATGCCGGTGGCGACGCCGAGGGTCCAGCCCGATGCAGCGAGCGTGCGCAGGCAGGGCTCGATGCCCTCGAACAGCGGCTGCGAGACGCGGCCTTCGGCGCGCGCGGTGCGGAAAGCGAGCTTGTAGCTTTCGGCCATGGCCTGCTGCTGTTCGACATCGCTGTCGGGCAGGAGCTGGCGCATTGCCTGCGGCAACGAAAGGCCAACGGCGCGGCGGATCGTATTGCGCGGCGGGGATGCGAGCCCGTACTTGGCGAACGTCGCTTCCATCGCCTCGCAGATCGCCGCCTGTCCGTCGATCAGCGTGCCGTCGCAGTCGAAGACGGCCAGTTTCACCGCTTGCCTCGCGGACCACCGGGCTTCCTGGCGCCGCCACTTGCGCCACCGGGTTTGCCACCGTTGGGCCTGCTGCCAGCGGGCTTGCCGCCGGAAGGCTTGCCGGTGCCGGGCTTGCCGCCGGGGCGGGCAGGTTTGCCCGGTTTGGCCGAACCCGCTCCCGGCTTGCCGCCGCGGGCCGGTGCCGTGTCCCGGCGCGAGCGACGCTCGCCGCGGCGTTCCTTGCGATACTGCTTGGCGTGGGCCTTGGCTGCGCGCTTCTGCTCGTCCTTGCTCGGCTCGACCGGCGCCTCTGGCAACATTTCGCCATCGGCCTCGTCGAAGCCGAGCTGTTCCAACGAATTGGCGAAGTGCTCGGGCAGGGAAGCGGTGACGTCGAGCGGGGCGCCGTCCGGATGGTCGATGATCAGGCGGCGCGCGTGCAGGTGCATCTTGCGGCTGATCGTGCCGCTGAGGAAGGCGTCCTGTCCGCCGTACTTGCCGTCGCCGACGATCGGGTGGCCGATTGCCGCCATGTGGACGCGCAGCTGGTGGGTGCGGCCGGTCAGCGGGTGCAGCTCAACCCAGGCGGCACGGTTTCCGGCGCGGTCGAGTACGCGATAACGGGTGCGCGCGGGCTGGCCGTTCTCTTCGTCGACGTGCATCTTCTCACCGCCGGTACCCGGCTGCTTGGCGAGCGGCAGTTCGATCATGCCGTCGGAGATGCTGGGAACGCCGACGACGAGCGCCCAGTAGATCTTCTTCGCCGAGCGGCCGGAAAAACGCTTGGAGAAGAAGGCCGCGCTGCCCGGCGTGCGGGCGACCAGCAGGACGCCGGAAGTATCCTTGTCGAGCCGGTGGACGAGGCGGGGGCGCGGGCCGTCGGGCGCATAGGCGTCGAGCAGGCCGTCGACGTGCTGCTTCATGCCCGAGCCGCCCTGCGTGGCAAGGCCGGGCGGCTTGTTGAGCACGATGGCTGCACGGTCCTGGGTCAGGACCATCGAATCGGCGAGTTCCAGTTCCTCTTCGCTCAGTTCGCGGCGCACATGGGCGGGCTTGCCGCCGGGCTTCGCCTCGCCGCCGGGAGGGACGCGCAGGACCTGCCCGGCGCTCAGCCGGTCGGCGACGTCGGCGCGCTTGCCGTCGACGCGGATCTGCCCGGTGCGGGCCCAGCGCGAGACGGTTGCGAAGCCGACTTGCGGCAGGTGCCGCTTGAACCAGCGGTCGAGGCGCACGCCTTCATCGTCGGCGCCGACGGTGAACTGGCGGACGATGTCATTGTTTTCGGGGCGGCTCATGCAACGTGCCTCATGATCGAAAGGCCAAGGAACAGGCTCAGGACCCCGGCAATCAGCGAGATGCCGGTATAGAAAGCCGCAAGCCCGAGCTGGCCACGCTCGGCAAGGCTGACGATATCGAGACTGAAGGAAGAAAACGTGGTGAAGCCGCCGAGCATGCCGATGGCAAGGAACAGGCGCGTGCCTTCGCCATGGCTGCCGAAGCGGGCAAGCCATCCCACGAGCAGGCCCATGAGCAGGCTGCCCAGGACGTTGACGGTCAATGTTCCCCAGGGGAACTCGCTGGCGCGGACCGGTCCGATTGCGGCGACCCAGGCGCGGCCCACAAGGAATCGCAGCCAGGCGCCAAAGCCGCCGCCAAACGCCACGTAGAGCGAGGCTACTATGAAAGAGGGATGAGGCATGGCGTCGCCTTAGCGGCGAATCGGCAATAATCCAATTCTTCCCGCATGGGCGCGCCGGCGGGGCTGTGCGGGAGGGACGGAGTCCGGTGCGCGGCGTTGAAATGTGGCCTTCGTGCCACTATATTGTGTGCATGTGGGGCCGGATTGCCGGTGGTTTCAGGCCTTTCTGCTTGTCTTTGCGCGGTCGCTTTGCTAACGGCCCGCCCAATCGAGCCGTACTCTTCCGGGGTTCGGCCCAGTTTTTGGCTTTCAGATTCGCAGTTTGCCACGCGGGAAACGACGCGGGGCGGGCTTCGTTCGTTATTTTTGTGAGGTGTTTCGGTTTATGCAGATCATGGTTCGCGACAACAATGTTGATCAGGCCCTTCGTGCGCTCAAGAAGAAGCTGCAACGGGAAGGTGTCTATCGCGAAATGAAGCTGCGCCGTCACTACGAGAAGCCGTCGGAAAAGCGCGCCCGCGAAAAGGCCGCTGCCGTGCGCCGCGCCCGCAAGCTTGAGCGCAAGCGCATGGAGCGCGACGGCGTCAAGTAAGACGCCGTTCCCGCAGCAAATGCGGGAAACATCCATTGAGCGCGGCGTTCGTGCTTGAACGTCGCATCTGCTTGAGCCATGAGGGCGCGGAAATTCCATCCGCGCCCTTTGTGTATCTGCCTTTGGGGCGAATTTTCGTACGAGGCCTAACGAAGATGACAGAGATCACCCGCGTCCCCCTCCAGCCCGTCGCCAAGGGCGCCGTCACCAAGATCTGGCTCGGCGTTGCCGCGATTGCCCTGGCTGCCGGCGGCGTGGCTTACGCGGCGCTTCCCCCGTCGGTGGACGTGAAGACGCTGACCGCCGGTTCGGGCGAGTCCCCGACCGCCGATGACGTCGTGCTGATCAACTACAAGGGCACGCTGCCCGACGGTAAGGTCTTCGACGAGGCCAAGCAGGTGCCCATGGCGCTCAACGAAGTCGTCCCCGGCTTCACCAAGGCGCTGGTCAAGATGCAGCGCGGCGGCAAGTACATGGTCGAGATCCCCGCGGAGCTGGCCTATGGCGACAAGGCCGTTGGCGACATCCCGGCCAACACCGACCTGACTTTCGAGATCGAGCTGATCGACTTCAAGAGCCGTGCCGAGATCGAGCAGCAGCAGCGCATCCTCCAGCAGCTGCAGCAGATGCAGTCGCAGGGCGGGATGCCGGGCGCAGAGGCGCAGGCGCACCCCTGATCGGGGCCTGCTTCGCCGCTTGATGCGGTCAGGAGCGGGTGCTAGCGCCCGTTCATAGCCCATTTATCGAAACGGGGCCGCGCGTCGGCCCCGTCATCATTGAGGAACAGCCATGTCGGTCGATACCGCAACCGTGGCCAAGATCGCCAGCCTCGCCCGCATCAAGGTGAGCGAGCAGGAGCTCGAGGCGATGGTCCCTGAACTCAACGGCATTCTCGCCTGGGTCGAGCAACTCGGCGAAGTCGACGTTACCGGCGTTGAGCCGATGACGGCCGTGATCCCCAACAAGCTGCGCCTGCGCGACGACGTGATCGACGCCGATCCGCTGACCGGCGGCAACAGGCGCGACGCGGTTCTCGCGAATGCGCCGGCGGCCGAGCACGGCTTTTTCGGCGTGCCCAAGGTGATCGAATAAGTGCCGGATCGCGGATGCCGCGCGTGCCCTTCGATTAGCGCAGGGCGGGCGGAAGTCCGCGAATTTCGTCTTTCCACCTCCGCTCGTGCCGAGCCTGTCGAAGCACGCGCGCAACACTATCGGCTGGAAGCAGCATGACTGACCTTACCGAACTCGGCGTAGCCCAGATCCGCGACGGCGTTGCCGGCGGCGAATTCACCGCCGTCGAAGTGGCCGAGGCGTTCAACGCCAATGTCGCTGCCGCGCAGGATGCGCTCAACGCCTTCATCGTCACCACCCCCGATGCCGCGATCGATGCCGCCAAGGCTACCGATGCCAAGCGTGCCAAGGGCGAGGCGCTTGGCAAGATGGGCGGCGTGCCCATCGGCATGAAGGATCTCTTCGCCACCCGCGGCGTGCAGACCACGGCTGCCAGCCACATCCTCGAAGGCTTCAGGCCCGAGTACGAATCGACCGTTTCGCAGAAGCTGTGGGACGCGGGCGCGGGCATGCTGGGCAAGCTCAACCTCGACCAGTTCGCGATGGGTTCCTCGAACGAGACCAGCTACTTCGGCAACGTGATCTCGCCCTGGCGGCGTAACGACGGCGGCAATGCCGCGCTCGCGCCGGGCGGTTCCTCGGGCGGTTCGTCGGCTGCGGTTTCGGCGCGCCTGTGTCCGGCCGCGACCGGCACCGACACCGGCGGCTCGATCCGCCAGCCTGCCGCCTTCACCGGCATTACCGGCATCAAGCCGACTTATGGGCGTTGCTCGCGCTGGGGCATCGTCGCCTTCGCCAGCTCGCTCGATCAGGCCGGACCGATGGCGCGCGACACCCGCGACTGTGCGATCATGCTGGAAGCGATGGCCGGTTTCGATCCCAAGGACTCGACCAGCCTCGACATGCCGGTGCCGCAGTGGGAAGCCGGTCTTTCCGCCGATCTCAAGGGCAAGAAGGTCGGCATTCCGCGCGAATACCGCATGGACGGCATGGACGCCGAAATTGCCGCGCTGTGGGACCAGGGCGTGGCATGGCTGAAGGACGCGGGCGCCGAAGTCGTCGAGATCTCGCTGCCGCACACCAAGTATGCGCTGCCTGCCTACTACATCATCGCGCCGGCCGAGGCTTCCTCGAACCTCGCGCGCTATGATGGCGTGCGCTACGGCCTGCGCGACCTGCCCGACGGTGCCAACCTGCAGGACATGTACGCCGCCACCCGCGCCGCCGGTTTCGGCGCCGAGGTCAAGCGCCGCATCCTGATCGGCACTTACGTTCTTTCGGCGGGCTTCTACGACGCCTATTACACCCAGGCGCAGAAGGTTCGCACGCTGATCAGCCAGGACTTCGCCAAGGCCTTCGAGGAATGCGACGTCATCCTCGCGCCGACCACGCCGACCGCGTCCTTCGCACTGGGCGAAAAGTCCGACGATCCGCTGAGCATGTACCTCAACGACGTCTTCTCGGTTCCCGCGTCGCTCGCGGGCCTGCCGGCGATGTCGGTCCCGGCGGGCATCAACCGCGAGGGCCTGCCGCTCGGCCTGCAGGTCATCGGCAAGGCCTTCGACGAACAGGGCGTACTCAATGCCGGCCTCGCGATCGAACAGCGGGCCGGGTTCATGGCCAAGCCGGCCAAGTGGTGGTAAGAGACATGGCTGACAGCACTTATCGCATCCAGGGCGCAACCGGTGACTGGGAGGTCGTGATCGGCCTCGAAGTCCACGCGCAGGTCACTTCGAACTCCAAGCTGTTCTCCGGCTCGGCAACCGCGTTCGGCGCGGAGCCGAACTCGCAGGTCAGCCTTGTCGACGCGGCGATGCCGGGGATGCTCCCCGTGCTCAACCGCGAGTGTATCCGCCAGGCGGTGCGCACCGGCATGGCCATCGAGGCGCAGATCAACAAGTGGTCGCGCTTCGACCGCAAGAACTACTTCTACGCGGACTTGCCGCAGGGCTACCAGATCAGCCAGCTGTACCACCCGCTGGTGGGCGAGGGCTCTATCGAAATCGCGCTGGACGACAAGAACCCGGAAGACACCAAGACCATCGGCATCGAGCGCATCCACGTCGAGCAGGACGCGGGCAAGCTGATGCACGACCAGCACCCGACGATGTCCTATGTCGACCTCAACCGCTCGGGCGTGGCGCTGATGGAAATAGTCAGCCGTCCGGACATGCGTTCTCCCGCAGAGGCAGGAGCTTACGTCTCGAAGTTGCGGACGATCCTGCGCTACGTCGGTTCGTGCGACGGCAACATGGACCAGGGTTCGATGCGCTGTGACGTCAATGTGTCGGTGCGCCGTCCGGGTGAGGAATTCGGTACCCGTACCGAGACCAAGAACGTCAACTCGGTTCGCTTCGTCATGCAGGCGATCGAACACGAGGCGAACCGCCAGGTCGACGTGCTCGAGAGCGGTGGCAAGATCGTGCAGGAAACTCGCCTGTTCGATCCGACCAGCGGCACCACCCGTTCGATGCGGTCGAAGGAAGACGCGCACGACTATCGCTACTTCCCCGATCCGGACCTCCTGCCGCTCGAACTGGACGATGCGTTCCTTGAAGAGTGCCGCGCCTCGCTGCCCGAACTGCCGGACGCCAAGCGCCATCGCTACGAGAACGAGCTTGGCCTCTCGCCCTACAATGCGGGCGTGCTGACCGCCGAAGTCGAGACTGCGCGCTGGTTCGAACGCCTTCTTGCCGAAACCGCCAAGGCGGCCGGAAAGCAGCCTGCGGAAGTCGCCAAGCAGGCGGCCAACTGGCTGATCTCGGAACTGTTCGGTGCGCTCAACAAACTGGGCACTTCACTTGAGGAATCGCCGGTAACCCCCGAAAAGGGCGGCGATCTTCTCGCGCTGATCGCCAAGGGCACGATTTCCGGGTCAGCGGCCAAGCAGGTTCTCGAGATCATGCTCGAAACGGGCGAAGACGCTGGCGTGATCGTCGAGCGCGAAGGTCTCAAGCAGGAATCGGATACCGGCGCCATCGAGGCCGAAGTGGACAAGGTCCTCGCCGCCAATGCCGACAAGGTCGAGCAGTACAAGGCGGGCAAGGAAGCCCTGTTCGGCTTCTTCGTCGGCCAGACGATGAAGGCCATGAAGGGCAAGGGCAACCCGCAGGTCGTCAACGAAATCCTCAAGGCCAAGCTGGCCTGACGCTATCCCACCTCCCCGTCGCGGTGCGATGGGGAGATGGATGCCCTATCTGCGCCGCCAAAAGCTTCAGGCGCGCCGGGTGCCGTTCAGGTCCATCGTTCCGAACATGCCGGCCTTCACCTTGCCGGTGATGACATCGCCTTCGACAGTCGCTGTGCAGTCAAGGTCCATCGGCATCGGCATCGTCATCTTCATTTGCCAGCTCAGGCTATTGCCCGAGATGCGGCCATCCCTGATGTCCATGGATCCCAGGTCGCCGGTGATGTTGCCGGTGAAACTGTCGCCTTCCCCGGGAATCACGGTAAGGACTCCCTTCTGGTCGCCGAGCGGGGTCTTGGTGATGCAATCGTAGCTGCCGCCTACTGACATGGGGTCATTCTCCTTGTGGCGTCTGGGTGTCGTCTGGTGTCTTTGCCGGATCATTCCGCGCTTTCGTCGTCAGCAGCGCCCTGTGGGGCCTGCTGCACTTCGATCGGAAGGCCGAGCCCTGCGAGTTGCGGTTCGACGGTCTTGCGGTCGCCGACCACGACGTAGGTAAGGCCGTCGGGGCGCAGGTACTCGCTGGCCGAAGTCTCGATCGCCTTGGCACCGATGCCGCGGAACCTGGCCGCCAGCTTGACGTAGTAGTCCTCGGGGCGGCCAAGAAGTTCGTTCTTGCGGATCGCGGCCTGCACCGCGGCGTTGGTCTCGAACTGGTTGGGCAGGGCGCGGATCGTGCCTTCGGTGACGCGCTGCAGTTCCTCCTGCGTGATCGGTTTCTGGCCCGGGAAAGCGCCGACATCGGCGATGATCGCCTTGATGGCATTGCCGGTCCGGTCGGCCTGTACCGGCGCGCTGACGACGAAAGTGCGCGGGCCGGCAGGCTGGGTCACGCTGCTGTAGACGCCGTAGCTCCAACCCTTTTCCTCACGCAGGTCCTTGTTGAGGCGTGAGAGAAAGCCACCGCCGAGCACGTCGTTGGCGAGGCCCAGCGCTTCGGTATCGGCCTTGCGCCCGGTGATCGGCAGGACGCGTCCGGCCATGATCACCGACTGTGGCGAATTGGGCCGGTCGATCAGGACGATGCGCCCCTGCGCGGCCGGCACGGCGGCGCCGAGCGGCTTGACCGGGGCAGCGCGCTTCGGCGTCTTCCATGTACCGAACGCCTTTTCCAGCATCGGCTTGAGCTGTTCCATGGCGATGTCACCCACGACGGTGATGTGCGCGAGGTCCGGGCGCAGCCACTTGTCGTGCGCGGCGCGCAATGCGGCAGGCGTCAACGCTGCGAGCGAGGCGGCATTGCCCAGGCCGTCGGTCGGCTGCGCATAGGGGTGCTGGCCGAAGAGGGTGGAGCCCAGCGCGCGAAGGGCCATGGTATTGGGCGAGGACAGCTTCTGCGCCAGCTCCGCCTCGGCCTGTGCCTTCACTCGCGCAACGTCCGCAGGCCTGAATGCCGGATGCAGGACGAGGTCGGCCATCAGGTCGAGCGAGGGTGCCAGGTTGTCCGAGAGCGCCGAGAGGGTGACGGTGCTGGTATCGAGCGAGCCGTCGATCTGGATCTGTGCGCCCAGGCGCTCCTGCGCTTCGGCGATCGCGGTCGCATCGAGACTGTCGGTGCCCTGGTCGAGCATCTCCAGCATCATGCCTTGCGTACCGGGCGTATCGAGCGCGTCTGCGGCATAGCCGGCATCGAAATCCATCGAGAGGACCAGCTTGGGCACGGCGGTGCGGCGTGCCAGTGCCACCGGGATGCCGTTCGCCAGGGTCGCGTGTTCGATGACCGGGAACGCGAGTTCGCCGACCGGCTGCACCGGCGGGAATTCACGCTTGGGCGCCGGGTCCAGCGCAGGCGCCTCGGCATGCGGATCGGCAGGAGGTGCGGCGCGATCGGCTTCGTCGCCCCAACCGCCCATGGTGTCGCCGCTTTCGGTGCGTGGACCGGGCACGACGTTCAGCGCATAGACCGGGCGCGACATCCACCTGTTTAGCGCGGCCTTGACCTGCGCCGGCGTCAGCACGGCCATGGCGGCAAGGTCACGCTTGTACTTGGCCGGATCGTCGGAATAGACTTGCCCTTCCGCCAATGTCGCGCCCTTGCCGTAGAAGCCGCCGACGCGTTCGAGCCCGCCGATCTCGCCCGATACGGTGCTGACGACGGCGCGGCGCACTTCGTCCTCGGTCGGCCCGTCGCGCAAGTAGTCGGCAAGGACCCTGTCGAAGGCCGCTTCGGCCACGGCGCGGTCGACGCCGGGCTTCACGTCCATCGTCATCTGCAGGAAGCTGAGCTGCTCGAAGACCTGATCGTAGGCGGTCACCGCGACGGCCAGCTGCTGGCCGCGAACCAGTTCGTTGTCGAGCCGCGAGCTGGCAAGACCGCCCAGAATATGCAGGCCGACCTGAAGCGCCGGTGTGTCCGGATCGTTGATGCCGGGCGCGGTCCAGTTACGGGTGAGCCGCAGCACCGGAACCTGGTCGGTAATGTCACGGGTCAGCGGGGCGGGCAGGGTGACCGGCCCGGCCTTGACCGGTTCGATTTCGGGGCCGCGCGGGATCTGGCCGAACCACTTTTCCACCCTGGGCTTCGCGGTGGCCGCGTCGATGTCTCCGGACAGGACGAGGACGACGTTGTTGGGGCCGTAGTGATCGGTGAACCACTGGCGTACATCGGTCAGCGTCGCAGCGTCGAGGTCCGCCATCGAGCCGATCGTCGCGTGGCGATAGGGATGGCCGATGGGCAGCAGGCCGTCCGCCTGCGCATAGTCGAACAGGCCGTAAGGCTGGTTGTCGCCCTGCCGCTTCTCGTTCTGGACAACGCCGCGCTGCTTGTCGAGCTTGTCCTGGGTGACTGCGGGCAGCAGCCAGCCCATGCGGTCGCTTTCCATGAACAGCGCAAGGTCGAGCGCGCCGGTCGGCACCGTCTCGACGTAGTTCGTGCGGTCGTACCAGGTCGATCCGTTGGTTGGCGTCGATCCGGCCGCCTCGAGCGGCACGTCGAAGTCGGGCACATTGGCCGAACCGCCGAAGAACAGGTGCTCGTAGAGATGGGCGAAGCCGGTGCGGCCGCGCGGTTCGTTCTTCGATCCGACCTTGTAGTAGAGTGTGACCGAAACGATCGGGGCCTTGCGGTCGGTATGGACGACCGTCGTCAGGCCGTTGGCGAGGACGAACTTCTCATAGGGGATGTCGACCTTGGCGACGAGTTCCTGCGGAGTCGCGGTTCCGGCGGCAGCCGCGATCTGGGCGCTCTGGACCTGGGGCCCTTGCACCTGGGCGGGCGGTGCGGCGGCCGTAGGCAGGGCTGAAAGGAGAAGTGCGGCGGCAAGCGCAGTGGCGCTCGTGAGGGGCAGAATTCTCATGAGCCGAGGTCTAGCACGCTGTGACCGACAGGCCAGCGATTCCACGACCAACGCCGGGCAGGACAAGGCCGAATGCCGGGCCCGATGTTCACCGGTTGGTCTTCGACATGGTTTATCGTACTGGAATGGTTCGAAAATGGGACGGTTTCGCTAACCGTGATGCTTTAAATTATCGCCGTAAATCAATCGATTGTCGTGAAGATAGAAAAATTGCGTGATTGAAATGGCTTAACGCTGGAAGTTGCACTCGACGCGCCCGCGCGAAGGCGTACTCTGGGTCATTCCGGGGAGGGGCCGGGCGCCGCGTCGGGCCTCGTGATAAGGAGGGGCTTGTGAACTTCAGGATGCTATCCGCGGCATGTGCCGCGCTTCCGTTTGTGGCGCTTTCGGTGCCGGCCATGGCCAAGTCGGGCGACATCATTCCCAACAGCTATATCTGCGTGTTCAACAAGGCGGTGAACCGGGGCGGAGTCGAATCCGAAGCGCGGCGCATGGCCGGTGCGAACGGCGGGCAGGTCTCGCATGTCTATCGCTATTCGATCCGCGGCTTCGCGACGCAGATGAGCGCGCAGGCAGTTGCGCAGATGCAGGCGCGCAATCCCGCGATCAAGAGCTGCGAGCCGAACCGCGTCATCGAACTGGGACCGATCCGCGAAGAGAAGGGCAAACCCGGCAGTGGCGGCGGCTCGGGCGGTGGATCGACGGCTCAGCAGACTCCATGGGGCGTGAAGCGCGTCAAAGGCGGCATCGCAGGTACGTTCCAGCGCGCCTGGATCATCGATACCGGCATCGATACCGACCATCCAGACCTCAATGTCGACCTTGCATATGCCAATGGATTCGTGGCGCGCGAGGAAGGGCTGTACGAGGACCAGAACGGCCATGGCACGCACGTTTCAGGAACCATTGCGGCGCTCAACAATACGATCGGCGTGATCGGCGTCGCCCCGGGCGCGAAAGTCGTGCCGGTGCGCGTGCTCAACCGCAGGGGCAGCGGCGACTATGCCGGGGTCATCGCCGGCGTCGATTGGGTGGCCCAGAACGGGACCAGCGGCGATGTCGCCAACATGAGCCTTGGCGGCCCGCCCGATGACGCACTCGATGCCGCCGTCACCGCTGCAGCGGCCATGGGCGTCCGCTTCACCATCGCGGCCGGTAACAGCGCAGCGGATGCCAACAGCTATTCGCCGGCCCGCGTGAATGCACCGAACGTCTATACCGTTTCGGCTTTCGACAGCAGCGATGCCTTCGCGTACTTCTCCAATTACGGGAACCCGCCGATCGATTATTCGGAGCCGGGCGTCAGCATCCTCTCCACCTGGAAGGACGGCGGCTACAACACGATCAGCGGCACTTCGATGGCGGCGCCGCACCTGGCAGGGCTGCTTCTGCTGGGGGGCATCGCATCGGGTGGAACCGTCACCGGAGACAAGGATACGAAGCCCGATACCATCGGCATCCATTGATTTTCTGATCGCAACACCAATTTATCGGGCGGCCCGGCAGCAATGCGTGGGCCGCCTTTTTGCATTCTTGATCCCGGACAATTGAATCCGCTGCATAAGGTCCCAAATGGACCGGACAAAAAATGTTGCAGCGGTCCTTGTGTTGCAAAAATGCAACACTATATCGTCGGGATCAGGAGGCACGTAAGATCATGAATCTCGAAAAGTTCACCGACCGGGCCAAGGGGTTTCTTCAGGCGGCACAGACCGTCGCCATCCGTCTGAACCACCAGCGCATCAGTTCCGAGCATATCCTCAAGGCGCTGCTCGACGATCCCGAAGGCATGGCTGCCGGGCTAATCAAGCGTGCGGGCGGCAATCCGCAGTTCGCGACCGACGAACTCGACAAGGCGCTGGCCAAGGTCCCTTCGGTTTCGGGCAGCGGCGCGCAAGGGGCGCCGGGGCTCGACAACGATGCCGTGCGTGTCCTCGACGCGGCGGAACAGGCCGCGACCAAGTCCGGCGACAGCTTCGTCACCGTCGAGCGCTTGCTGCTGGCTCTGGTGCTGGCCACCACGACGCCGGCGGGCCAGGCGCTTAAGGCGGCCAATGTCACTGCGCAGGCGCTTGAAGCCGCGATCACCGAACTGCGCGGCGGCCGCACCGCCGACAGCGCGGGCGCGGAAAATGCCTACGACGCGATGAAGAAGTATGCGCGCGACCTCACCGAGGCGGCGCGCGAAGGCAAGCTCGATCCGGTCATCGGCCGCGACGAGGAAATCCGCCGTACCGTTCAGATCCTTGCCCGTCGCACCAAGAACAACCCCGTCCTCATCGGCGACCCCGGTGTCGGCAAGACCGCCATCGCCGAGGGCCTTGCCCTGCGCATCGCCAATGGCGACGTGCCCGACAGCCTCAAGGACCGGCGTCTCATGGCGCTGGACATGGGCGCGCTGATCGCGGGCGCGAAGTACCGCGGTGAGTTCGAGGAACGCCTCAAGGCCGTGCTCGATGAAGTGAAGGGCGCCGAGGGCGACATCATCCTGTTCATCGACGAGATGCATACGCTGATCGGGGCGGGCGCTTCGGAAGGCTCGATGGACGCGGGCAACCTGCTCAAGCCGGCACTGGCGCGCGGCGAGTTGCACTGCATCGGCGCGACCACGCTCGACGAGTACCAGAAGTACGTCGAGAAGGACGCTGCCCTGCAGCGCCGCTTCCAGCCCGTCTTCGTGGGCGAGCCGACGGTCGAGGATACCATCTCGATCCTGCGCGGGCTCAAGGAGAAGTACGAACTGCACCACGGCGTGCGGATCACCGACGGCGCGATCGTGGCGGCGGCGACCCTGTCAAACCGCTACATCACCAACCGCTTCCTGCCCGACAAGGCGATCGATCTCATGGACGAGGCCGCGAGCCGCATCCGCATGGAAGTGGAAAGCAAGCCCGAGGAGATCGAGAAGCTCGACCGCCGGATCATCCAGCTCAAGATAGAGGAATCGGCGCTGGGCAAGGAGACCGACGAGGCTTCGGCCGATCGGCTCAGGTCTCTGCGTGAGGAACTGGCGAACCTCGAGCAGCAGTCGAGCGAGTTGACCACCCGTTGGCAGAACGAGCGCGACAAGATCGCCGCCGAAGGCAAGCTCAAGGAGCAGCTCGATGCGGCGCGCCTAGAACTGGAGCAGGCGCAGCGATCGGGCGACCTGGCCCGTGCGGGCGAGCTGTCCTACGGCACGATCCCGAACCTCGAAAAGCAGCTTGCGGAGGCGCAGGAACAGTCGTCCAACGCGCTGCTGCGCGAGGAAGTGACCGAGGACGACATCGCCGGTGTCGTGAGCCGCTGGACCGGTGTGCCGGTGGACAAGATGCTCGAGGGCGAGCGAGAGAAGCTGCTCAAGATGGAGCAGGTGATCGGCGAGCGCGTGATCGGGCAGGAGCAGGCGGTGCAGGCGGTGTCCAAGGCCGTGCGGCGTGCCCGGGCAGGTCTGCAGGACCCGAACCGGCCGCTCGGTTCCTTCCTGTTCCTCGGCCCCACGGGCGTCGGCAAGACCGAGCTGACCAAGGCGCTGGCCGGCTTCCTGTTCGACGACGACAGCGCGATGGTTCGCATCGACATGTCCGAGTTCATGGAAAAGCACGCGGTGGCCCGCCTGATCGGCGCGCCTCCGGGCTATGTCGGCTATGAGGAAGGCGGCGTGCTGACCGAGGCGGTGCGGCGCCGGCCCTATCAGGTCGTGCTGTTCGACGAGGTCGAGAAGGCGCACCCGGATGTGTTCAACGTGCTGCTGCAGGTGCTGGACGACGGTCGTCTGACCGATGGGCAGGGCAGGCTGGTGGACTTCACCAATACCCTGATCATCCTGACCTCGAACCTGGGCAGCCAGTACCTGACCCAGATCGAGGACGGCAAGGACGTCGAAAGCGTGGAACCGCAGGTCATGGAAGTCGTTCGCGCGCACTTCCGGCCCGAGTTCCTCAACCGCCTGGACGAGATCATCCTGTTCCATCGCCTCGGCCAGGACCACATGGGCCCGATCGTCGAGATCCAGGTCTCGCGGGTGCAGAAGCTGCTCAAGGACCGCAAGATCGAGCTCGACCTTACCGATGCCGCCAAGCGCTGGCTGGGCCGCGTCGGCTATGATCCGGTCTACGGCGCGCGGCCGCTCAAGCGGGCGGTGCAGCGCTACCTGCAGGACCCGCTGGCCGAAAAGCTGCTGGCCGGCGAGATCCCCGACGGTTCGACCGTGCGGATCGATGACGGCGACGGCGCCCTGGCGATTACCGTGGAGTAAATGAAAAGGGGGGG
>NZ_CCBH010000218.1:0-16230 GCF_001368935.1 Novosphingobium sp. KN65.2 | reverse complement strand
ACCCAGCGATAGATCGTCGTATGATCGACATCGATCCCACGCTCAACGAGCATTTCCTCGAGATCACGATAGCTGATGCCGTATTTACAATACCAGCGCACCGCCCAGAGGATGACCTCGCCGGTAAAATGCCGCCCTTTGAAATCGTTCATCGCAACCGACCCTGAAATCCCTCGAGCCAAACCTTGGCGACCGCGTCAGAATTTGCAACAGTGCCGGCTGCGGAACTGGCGGCGGGTGTTTTTCCTGTCATTTGCGCCTGATAAGCCTCAATTGCGCTCATGGCACTATCGATATGATCCCCTTAGCGATAGTGCCTGGTTTCGGGAGTGCAGGAAGGTGTATAACTATCGTCGATTAGCTATACACCGATCGGGAAGCCGCGATTTTCCGCCCTTTTCGCAGCAAAGATCGTCCAGGCATCCTCCAAAACCCCCCTTCCCGATCCCGCGCCGAGCGACCTCGACGCCGAGGCCCTGCTCGCGCTCGGCCGGCTC
Source organism: Novosphingobium sp. KN65.2 (assembly GCF_001368935.1). Lineage (NCBI taxonomy): Bacteria > Pseudomonadati > Pseudomonadota > Alphaproteobacteria > Sphingomonadales > Sphingomonadaceae > Novosphingobium > Novosphingobium sp. KN65.2. The sequence continues at coordinate 15,733 of NZ_CCBH010000218.1, read as the reverse complement.
GGTGGCGCGCTGGGCGCGGCCGCCCCCGCCACGCTGCGGCCGCTGCGCGACCTGCTCGTCGCCGCGCTGGCCTGCGAGGGACACATGTTCACCGACCAGCGCTTCCACGCGGGGTTTGCCGGCGTCGCGACGCTGTCCGATCAACCGCCGCGCGCGGGCCCCCGGCGACCATATCGGCAGCGATCTTGCCGCCGAGACCGCACACCAGGATACCCAGGCGGTTGTCGCCTGGGCAGGCTTCACCCTTCCCGGCATCCCCTGATCGCTCTCGCGCACCTCCATCGCGCGGCGAAAGCGCATGTCCTGTTCGCCCCGCCCGAACGCGCGAGCGAACCGATTGCCATGGGGTCGATCCGGCTGACGGTCGAACGCGCGGCCGCGCCCTCCCCGCCGGCACGCCATCAGGCCCTGGTGATCCCGACGACAGGCCTGCTATCCTGGGAAGCGCGCTGCGCGATGGCGCACAAGGCCTGTGCCGCCGTCTCAGCGAAGCGGATCGGCTCGCCCGGCGCCTGGCAGACTGCCAGCCCGGCCTTCGCACGATGCTGGGCGCGCTCGACACGGTCGGCATGCTCGAGCGCACCACGCTTGCCGAGGTGCACCTCTACGCGGTCAACCTCGAGGTGCGCGGCGCCGATGGCGCCGATGAACGTACCGGCTGTTCCCCATTCTCGTCTGTCGCGCTGGGCGAATTCGATGCGGCGATGGCCGACATCGAGGCGCTGCTGGCCCGTAGTAGCGTCCGCCTGGCCGAGGCTGCTGAGGAGGACGCGCCATGAGCCCGACGCGTGCGATTTGAGTGACGATCGCCGCCCAAATCGCGGGTTTTGGGCCGGAACTACTCTAATGATCTGTTTTATAATGTAAAATCTAAGGCCGCCAGAAACCGACCTTACAGCGCGAAAACGAGCTGTCGGATAGGTAAAAGGGTGCGGAGAAGGGCTGAAAGCGCTCTACGGGATTCTGAGGGCAGATTACAGGAAAATTGCCATTTCGGCGCTGCGGCCGCTGCTGTCGAGCGTGATGCCCCGGCGCCTCACCAGAACATAGGCCTCGATCAGGTCAGACAGGTTGGCATGCCAGCGATTGATATGCTGCGTGACCAGTCCCTCCGGCACGAAGTCCGGCGCCACCATGCTCCTGCGCCATCTTGAAGCCCGACACCTCGTCCGCGGGTCTGGCCCCTACTCGCCGTACGAGTGCGTGATCAGCTTTCCGATATCATTCCCGGCGTGGCGGGAACCAACTGCGGGTTGACAAGCCTCACCCAAACATTGGGAAAGTGAGCCCACAGTCCTTCCGGTTGGAATGCAACGTCAATCAGCCCAGTGTTGATCCAGCAGGGTCCTGAGTGCGGCTTCGGCTTCGGCGCGTGTCCCACCTCCTCGCGTCAATAAGGTCAGTTTCACACCCTTGCGATCAATCGCTTCGACTTTGAGTAGTGGCTTGCCTTCATTTGAGTGGACAGTTTCAGCCTTTCCTGACTTCTTGGGGGATCCTGACCTCTTGGGGGGATCGGCGGCCAAAGCCAAGGCACGAATGATGTCGGGCACAGGCTTCTTTTCACAGCCCTCTGCCCCGTCACCTGCAATGCGTGCGGCCTCAGCGAAGACGCGCATTTTGCGGTCCTCCGGTTTCAAAAGCGGCTTTATAGCCGTGACGTGCTTGATCCTGAGGTCTTGTGGCCTAGCGAAGGCCACCATCAATTCAGCTGGCAGACGAGCCAGATCGAGATAGCGGCTAAGCCAGCTTTCCGAAACGTTGATACGCTCCGCCATGACCTTCTGTCGCCCTTCATAATAGGCATCAAGGGCGCGCAGATAATCTCGCGCACGTTCTAGATCTGTGATGTCATCGCGCGCACGATTCTCGATATCTGCAAGTCGGAAAGCTTCTTCATCCGTCAAACTGCGGATATCGATGAGGAACCGGTAATCAGGATAATTGTGGGCCCGGAGCCACGTAATCGTCCAGTGACGCCGGGCGCCGCAAATCACCTCATAATCAAAATCAGGATCATCCTTAACTCGGCGTACGATCGCAGGCATTTCTTGCTTGCCCTGAGCCTTAATACTCTCGATCAGGTCCGAGCAGCGATCTTCGTTCAGCATCGCATATTCGCGGTTATGCCCAACCCACATCCTGCACCGCGCTGGATCTACCAGTTCATGCGTTCGAGAAACCACGCTGCCCGTCGCCAACTCGGCAAGGCGGCTTTCGCGGCCCGCCAAAACGCTTGCGCCAATTCCCGGTCTCCGCGCAGGAGCGTTTTGCGGTGCCGGCTCAATTCCGGCTACCAGATCGGCCGCGAAATTTGCGTTCTTCTTGCTCATTCCCCTACCCTTCTAGCCAAAATTGCACCGGTGCAATTTCTGGTCATCATGCCCATCCCTCTTTGCGCAAGCGCGCGAGATGACTGGGCCACATCGACCGAATATCGATCTCGATTTCGCTGTTCACGCCTTCCAAATAAGCAAGGCATCGATTGCGCACCGACGAGCTTGTGACCGGTCCGTCTAGCTCATAGACAGTCATAAGACGAGCAGTTGCGTTATCGATCTCCGCTGAATCCTTCAGCGGTGTGCGGACGATGGAATGCCCGAAGAGACTGCGCATCAAATTCATAAGTTCCTTTTGCATCGACTTGTTTTCATCGACCTTTGAGGCGACGAACCGCAGGAACTGAAGCGAAGGCGCCATATCCCTTTCTGCTAGCGTTTCGATGGTTTCATCCAGCATAGCGAGAAACGCCGCAGTCGATGAAAAATCCATTACCGTCGGCGGCACAGGAACGACGAGCGCATTCGCGGCCCGAAGTACAGACAACGAAATCGCGCCCAGAGCTGGTGGTGGGTCAAGCACCACCACATCAAAGCGATCGGAAATACTTGCGATCCCCTCGGCCATCCGATCAATAAGGTTGCCCTGCCCTCGCGCCATGCGCGCAGCAATTTCATATTCCGATTGGAACAGCCGCAAGTTGGCTGGAACAAGCTCGAGGCCATCGAAATGCGTCTTACGCAGCGCATAGTCGAGTGACTCCATGTCGTCATGTCGCAGGAAGGGATAGAGCGTATCGTCCTCGGTCAAATCTAGATCAGGAACGTAGCCAAAAAGTGTCGTGGCAGAAGCCTGGCTGTCGCAATCGATCAGGGCCACACGGTAACCCTTGATCGCAAGGTATTGAGCCAGATGGACAGATAGAGTCGACTTTCCAACGCCGCCTTTGAAATTCTGCACCGCGATGACGCAACAAGGGTCGTCGGCGCTGCGCCAGGGACGCGTTCCAAACAGACCCCGCATGTCGTTCAATTGCGCGAGAGTATACCCCACGCGGCGATTATTCTCAGTACGTGGAGGAGGCGGTAGACGGCCGTCCTTTTCGGCTTCGCGAATAGCCGCGGGAGTGCGCCCCACAAGTTCAGCGGCCTTCCCGATCTGAAAGGTGGGCTCGCGCCGGTCATCGGCCCGCGCGCTACGAGCAGAGTCGCGTAGCCGTTCCAAGACCGAACTCGTACGCTGCGCGAGCGCCGCGACTGAAACTGCGCCCTCCGTGCCTTCGATATCAAGTGATGCCGCCAAGTGAGTTGCCCTTTCGAAACTGAGAAGGGCATACTGCAATTTTCGCTTATTGGTCAATCATTCGTCGACTTTCGCAAATCTTGCGTCGCTTTTGGCATTTCGGACGCTTGCGAGGGGCATATGCCCTTCCAGTTCAGCCTATCCTGACCTCCTGGGGGTATGGATTTTAGGCTCCTCGACGTTTCACGTAGATTTGAGGATGGCGCCGAGGGGTGCGGTCCCTCTGCTTTTCGACGGTTTCGATGCCAGTCAGCACCGGAGGCAGCAAAGGACCGCCCAGCGCACGGCGGCGGGCATTTCGACCAGCTTTGCCTCGGACTTGCGCACCTCGTCGAGGGCTCTGGTGAACAGTTGCACGACATGGAACCAGTCGACCGTCACAGACGCCTCGGGGAAGGTCTCGCCGACCGCAGCCAGGAAGGCAGGTGACATGTCGCAGACGACTTCGGCGATCTTGGCCTGGCTTGCCGTTGTGCGCGGTCAGGAAGTCTTTGAAGCGCCGGACGGCTTCCTTGCACTGGCCCGGCGTGGCAAACACCACAGGCCGAGACTTGCGATCCAGGTCGATGAAGATGGTGACGTAATTGTGACCTCGCTTCGAAGCCGTCTCGTCGAAGGCCACGGCCTTCAGATCGTCCAGGTCGAGCCGTTCCGACGCTGCCCCCACGTAATGCGCGATGATCCGCCATAGCCGCTGATCGGTGATCGCCATCTCCCGCGCCGCGGCCGCACCGGCATCTCTCGGGACAACATCAGCGCTGCCCTCCCGCACCCAGGGCACCCGCGCTCGGATTCCAGGTGCAGGTGCAACTCGTGCGGAGACTGGTTCGTGTCCAGATGCTGACTGCCCAAACGCCACGGTAGCGCCAACTCCTAGCTCGCGTCCATCAAATACTCCTCGCCTCAAGGGCAGGGGAACTGCCGATCACGCTTCTCCCGTCAGCTCAAATCCATTTGCCGCGTCGAGGAGCCGGATTCTAAAAAATTGCACCGGTGCAATTTCGATCAAGGCCGCCCTCGCCTTGCGAGAAAACTCTCGCAGAATCCTGTCCATGACGCGATCAATTTTGCGTCTTTGAGCTTGACCAGACGTTCGCCCATTTGCTCACGGTAAGCTGCCGCGATGATGTCGATATCCCATCCACCACCAACCGAGCGCGCGATCGAGGCCAAGGCTTCTTCACCGTACTTAAGCGACCCGCTGGGAAATTTAAGTTCAGAAGGCTCATCCTTGCCTTTGGCTGTCAAGGCAGCAACGACCTTTTGCGCGAATGCCTTGACCTCTACTCCTTCAACCTCATCCTCTCGTCGTGCTTTGCGTCCACTGGAATGTCGGTTGATCTCGTCAACGGTGGCAATCTGAGCTGGTGCATCCTTTGGTTCGAAACTGAACTCGATCTCGGTAACAGTTCGACCCTGTCGGATTTCCCGCCACTCCACCTTGAAATGTGCCAGCTGGTCAATTTCGGCCTTGGCCTTCTCCAAGACCTTTCGTCGAAGCTGCGCAAAATCCTTGTAGACCTCAGGCGCGATGCCAAGCAGTGCGCGAAGCGCCATCATGTCCCCCTTCCAAGTTGACTGACGGCGATGAAGTCTCAGCGCCCCCACTTCATACAGCTTGAGCGCATAGGCAGATCTGAAACCAAGGACAGCTTGCCGATTGAGCACGGCATAAGTTTCAGATTCACGGATGAGCTTGCGCGCTTCTGGTGTGAACTCCCATTCGATCCAACCGGTTTCCGCACCAGGCTCTTCCTCGACTTCTTCGCGGGATGAAGAAATCAGCGAAAAGCGCATGGTCGCTTTCTTCCCTCGCCAAGACTTGTCGTCGACAGCGAAAAGTGTGCGATGCAACTCCTCAAGCATGTCGGAGATCCGCTCGTTGCCCTTGTGCCCGCGGCGAATGTCGGCCTTGCGCATTTTGTGCGCGCGGTCCTCCCACGCATCTCCGCCTGCAGTCAGGATCATAAGAGCGAGGAGGCGTGAAGCCGTGAGGCTAAGCGACTGGCCTTTCACGAATTTGACATCGACAATGCTGCCTGGCTTGGCAAACTCTTCACCGCCCTTGGCTCGAAGCGCAGAAGCAACCCTCATTGCCCGGCCGGGTCCGACTTCCCCCGAACTCTTCGCCTGTTCATCGACGTTGTCTAAATCGTGCTCTTGGGCCATGTCACAGCAGTTCAGGGGATTCGCCAATGATCGTGGAACATTGCCTGACCTGTCCTGTTGCGTCAAGTCAGGGCAGGATGGGGCGATTCCATCCCCCAATCGGTCAGGATGGACCTGATGGTCTATGACTATAATCTCCGCGGATTGCCACGAGTCGCGAATGTTTGACGGATTTTCGAGCAGAGCAGGGCGCACAGGCTGTATAATTGAGCGCGAAGGCACTGATGACCGCAGCGAATCACGATCGGATGGTGTCTCCCCCATCAGGTCAGGATATCCCCAAGGGGTCAGGTTTGTTCCCCCACCCGGTCAGGTCAGCGCCCCCATAAAGACAGGCAAAGCCCCCCAAACAGTCAGGATAGAGGCGCCTAAGCCTGCAGAAACTCGCGAGTTTCCACCTCCCGAATCTGAATCTCTTAGAATCAGAAAACCTTCCGCTGCAAGCAGCGGCACTTTTCAAAATCGGATTCAGTGAAGGGGGACTGCCACTAGCCCCTCGAGCTTTCATGGCTGGCACATCCTGCATGAATAAATCTCCAAAAATAATCAGCAGTCCACCTACGTTATATGTGCTATATATGGACTATGGCCAAGACCCCTCACGCAGCCGCACGCCAGATCGTCAATGACCTCAAAGGCACTTGGCATGGCCGGTACGGCAAAGTCCGTTGCCCCGCCCATACCGATGCCCGTGCTTCCCTTTCGGTCACCCCGGGTCGGAAGGCCGTCCTCTTCCATTGCTTCGCTGGATGCTCGCAGGACGCCGTTCTTTCGGCGCTCCGCCATTTGCACTCCCGGCCCGGCGTGTTGCAATCCCCCGATGGGACCGAGGCGAACGACCGAGACCTAACGCGTCTCGTACGCAAGATCTGGGACCTGGCATGGCCAATCTGCAATACGCCGGCGGCGCGCTACCTGGAGCGCCGCGGCATCGGTCGTTCCCTGGCTGGCCGCTACAGTCCCAGCGTCCTGACATACGAGGCGGGGCGCAAGGTCCGTTTGCCTGCACTTCTGTTACCAATGACAAAGGGACGTGAGCTATGCGCGCTACAGCGCATCTTTCTCGATTCCGACGGGCGCAAGTCGACCTTGCTGGAAGAGCCCAAGCGAACGTTGGGCGATCCCCGAAGGAGCATGATCCAGCTCGGCAAGCCGGCAGGCAACACGCTTAACCTTGCAGAAGGCTTCGAAGACGCGGAATCAGCGATTGTGCTGCGCGATCTTTCTGGGTGCAGCGCGGTTTGCGGTGCCGAGCGATACCGCGACATCGCAATTCCGGGTCATGTACGTCATGTTGTGATCTACTCGCAGCATGGCAAAGCGGCCGAGCTCGGCATTGAGCGCGCCAGAGACAATCTCACCGCCAACGGCCGCTCACTTGAAATCGTCATACCGCCGCTTGGCGGGGATTGGAACGATGCGCTCCAGGCCAGGCTTGCAGACACCGGTTAAAAATCACCGCCCTTCCAAATGGCATGGCCCTCGTCCCGATCTTCTCCGAGATCCAAGAGGGAAGGGCGCCACTCACGAATTTCCCCAACCGAAATGGAGACCCCCAATGCCGCAGAACCTAGCCGAATTTCGTATCATCGGGAGGATCGGCAAGATCTCTCCCCGTGAGAAGGTGACCTATGTGAATGTCGCCTCGAACTATAACCGCAGGGATGGCGAGGACTGGAAAACCGACACGCATTGGAACAGCGTGGTTTGCTTTTCCCATGTTCGCGACCAGATCGACAACGCGCAGAAAGGTGACCTGGTTCACATCACCGGCCGTATGCGCGAGGGAAGTCATTCGGAAAGCGGCGAGCTCATCTACAGGACCGAACTCATTGCCGATACGTTTTCGGTACTCGCGCGCTTGCATGTCGACGGGCCCCTCCAGGATAACTGATCCGGCCGTGATCCCTGGAAAGGCGAGGGCAGGGGGCAAGTGTCCGTAATATACTGGTGGGGAGCGACCTTGCGGTCCGGCTCTATCTCTCGCTGACGCTCAAACCGAACCCGCACGGGGCGGTTTCGTCCCATGCGGGTAACGATCCTCGCTCACACCTGAGGCCGCTAAGGCGGCCGCGCCTTTCATGAAATCGATCAAGGGGGGCGGCCTCCCCCCTTCCCGGCAAGGGCCAGGCCGTCTTCGCCGCTCGCGCGGCTGACGCTTGGCTCGCGCGGGGCCTTCCCCATCCTTCCGCGCCTTCGGCTTGTGCAGGCCGGGTGATCCCCCAACCTCGCGCTCGGCCCTCAATGTGCCGGTTCACCCCCCCCGGCTTCGCCAGCGGGCAGAAGCCGATGGACGCCATCGCCTTCGGCTCCAGTCAGGAAAAGGGAACAAGGCCAATGACCCGTAAGACTTATACCGCCCGCAACCGTACAGTTCGCAGCGACATTTACGAGGATGTCACCAATCAGATCATTGCCATGCTCGAAGCTGGAACCCGGCCATGGGCACCCCGCTGGGTCTCTGGCTCTGCTACGCTACCTTTGCGGCATGAAGGGACCGCGTATCGGGGCATCAATATCCTTCTACTCTGGTCGGCTGCGATGACGTGCGGATATAGCAATCCCTACTGGATGACGTACCGAAAGGCCCACGATTTGGGCGGTCAGGTGCGCAAAGGCGAGAAGGGCACCCTTGTCGTGCACGCCGGTACTTTCACCCCCAAGGATGGCGAAACCGGTGAAACAGTCTCCGATAGCGAGGGCGAGGAGGCGCCGCGCAAGTACTTGAAGAAATACGTGGTGTTCAACGTCGAGCAGATCGACGGGCTCGACATGAGCAAATACCCGGCACCCGCTATCCAGGTGAAGAACCGTGACGAACGCAACGAGCAGCTTGATGCCGCTTTTGCCCGCTGGCCGGTTCCTTACAGCGAAGGCGGGAACACCGCCTGCTATGACCCTGTTGCCGATCGTATCCGCATGCCGGCATTTGCCGACTTCGAAAGTGGCAACTCCTTTTTTGCCACGCTCGCGCACGAGGTCGTGCACAGTAGCGGCCACGCATCGCGCCTCAATCGCGAGAGCCTCCAGAATTACGGAAAGTCATTGCAAACCAGAGCCTTGGAAGAGATGATTGCCGAGGTCGGAGCGGCCATGATTTGTGCCCAGCTTGGCATGGAACCCACCGAACGGGAGGACCATGCCGCTTACGTGGCCGAATGGATTTCTGTGCTTCGCGGCGACAAGCGAGCCATTTTCCGCGCCGCGAGCGCGGCACAGGTAGCCTGCGAAATGATCCTTGCGGCTACGGACGTTGAATCGCCCGAACACGCTTGCACAGCGTGAGTCCTTAGACGGAACAGGGAAGGAGGCGCGCGCCTCCTTCCCTGTCTCCCCGTTCCCGAAAGATCGAATGATACCCGACTTCCAACCCGCTTTCCGCACGGGCCAGAAGCTTCAGACCCGTGTGACGGCGAGGTCGGTGCTTCCGAGGGCGAGGGGGCAGCAGTTGCCCTATATGGGACGGCTGTCGACGGGCCGCCGCTGGCTGACAAGCGACCAGCGGCGGCCCGGAAGTGTTTGTACAAAGCCGTGCTTGTACCAACGGTGACCCTGTCACCGGACATGCAGCCTCAGACCACCGCGGGCGGAGCTTGAGGGCATTTCGCTGGTGCCCAAGACGGCACGCCCATTGGGCGGCGCGAGTCTTTGGGGCCGGCAGTGCAAATTTGTCAGCGGTAAGCCGGCGTCAGGACTTGACGCTCCTTGCGAGCCGGCTTCGCCTTTGCGCCAACCTCTGCGTTTTCTGCTGTACCGCTTGCTGCTTTGGATTTGGCCACTGCGGTTTTGGGTGACACCGCCTTGCTGGCATCCGCAGTCTCGGGCGCCTTGACCGAGGGCGAGGCGGGGGTTGGCGCCGAGGTCTGGTCCAGAGCCGGCGCTGCGGCTTCGACTGCGTCCACTGACTTGGTTTCAGCGGCTGATCGCCTCGCCATGCGACGCTTGGGGCTGACTGTTTTCGCCGGGACCTTCTTGACGGATGCGGTCTTAGCAGGCGTCGTTCTGGAGACTTCGGCGATCTTGGCTGATTCTGCTGCGGACACCTTCGTTGCCGTGTCTACAGACTTGGCGGCTGCCTTTGGCGCAGCCTCCGCTTTTGCCGCCTTGGACCGAGCGACAGGCTTCTTTGCCGGGGCTGAGGCTGGCGTTGTCTTTGCCACTTTCTTCGGCGCGCTGGTCATTTTGGCGGCAGCGGACTTCATTTTCGGTGTTGCCTCGACTGTCTTGGCAGGCGCGGCGGAATCAGATTCCGCTGGCTCGGGAGCTGCGGTCGCGGCCGGTGCTTTCGTCGCCCTTGTCTTTGAAGCAGCCGCCGTTCTGGGCTTTGCCGTCGCCACGAGTTCAACCGGTTTTTCGTCCACTTTGATCGAACCATCGTGCTGGTTCTGGAAATCAGAAATGGTCTTGAATACATCGCTCAGCAAGGTCGGCAACTCGGCTGCATTAAGCTTGTTGTTGTTGTTTACAAAGGCCGTAACCAGATCAAGCGATGCGCGGCGTGCGTCAAAATCGTCCATAAATGTCCATCGGGAAATTGAGGTGCAAGGAGAGGGACATTCCTGCTGCGTGGCCTTCGGGCGAATGTCAAATCTCACTTCATGAAGCTGACAACTCTCCCGAATTCTCGAAATCGATTGGCAACAGGTGAAGCAGTGGCGGCACTGCCGCCGCGCCATTCGCAAGGCTTGAGGGGCCTGTTCCGGCCCCCTGGCGCAAGGGCCAGGCCGTCTTCGCGCGCGGTGCGCGCTGCGCTTGGTAATCGCGGGGGTCTCCCCACCCTTCCGCGCCTTCGGCTTGTGCAGGCCGGGTGATTCCCCACCCCCGCGATCAGCCCCTCGTTTGCGCCATTCCCCGACCCGCTTCGCCAGCAGGCAGAAGTCGATGGTGCCCATCGCCTTCGGCTCCATCGTCAGAAAGAAAGGGAAACAAGAACATGCCGGATTTTGCAAACTTGACCGACGACCAGCGTGCCGAATACACTGCGCGCGTGGCGAGGCTCAACGACGACTTGCGCGCCGACCTCAGCAATCCTCAGCGCGGGCGGGTGATGATGACGCATGGCATTCGTGCCATGATCGAGGACAGCGATGCATCGCCGTTCTGGATCGACCAGAGCAATTTGCTGCGCATCGTTACGCAGTTTGCCGATTTCAGCGAGGACAACGACCCACGCGGTGAACGCGACTTCGGGGCCTTTGAATGGAAGGCCACGCGCTGCTTCTGGAAGGTCGATTACTACGACACCGCGCTGCAGTTCGGATCGCCCGATCCGGCGGACCCGGCGGTGACGTGCCGCGTGCTCACCATCCTTCGGGCCGACGAATACTGATCGGTCCTCTCGCGAGGGCGGTGGGGATGTCGCCGCCCTCCATCCCTCCACAAGCTTCAAGGAATTTGTCATGACCACAATCGTCAAGCTTTCGCAGCTTCGTCTATCGCCGCTCAATGTCCGCAAGGTTGAGCCGACCGGGATTGAACCTCTGGCCGCCGACATTCTCGCGCACGGCATCATTCAGAGCCTTGCCGTCTATGAGGAGGAGGGCAAGTTCTGGGTCTTCGCGGGCGGTCGCCGCTTGCGCGCACTCGAGCTCTTGAAATCGCGTAAGGATGTGCCTTCGACCTTTTCCGTCCCCGTCATCATCAAGGACAAGAGCGAGGCGGTCGAACTTTCGCTGGTTGAAAATTCGCAGCGCGAAAGCATGCACCCCAAGGACGCCGTGACAGCCTATGTGCAGCTTCGCGACGAAGGCGGGATGAGCGCCGAAGATATTGCGGTTCGCTTCGGCTACAGCACCGGCCATGTTGCAAAATTGCTGCGCCTTGGCAGCCTTGCTCCGAAAATCCTCGCAGCCTTTGCTGCAGACGAGATCGGCATGGATGCCGCTCAGGCCCTGACGATCACCGACGATCATGCAGCACAGGTTGCAGCATACGAGCGATGCGGAAATAGCCCTTCCGCGCTGCGCCGTGCGCTGACCGAGGAGAAGGTGCACACCGATGCTGCAGTCTTCCGCTATGTCGGGATGGAAGCCTACGAGAGGGCAGGGGGCACGATCACGCGCGACCTGTTCGGCGAGAGAGGCTATGCCGACGATCCGGCCCTTCTGGATGAACTGGTCGAGGCGAAGCCGGATGCTGTTCGCGCCGAACTGGAAGCCGAGGGCTGGAGAATCGTCGCGGTTTCGCAAGATGCCCCGCAGGACATTTACAGCAGGGGCTATCTCCATCCCGAGCGGCGTGAACCGAGCGCCCAGGAGGCCGAGCAGCTTGCCGCGCTCGATGCTAAAATCGAGGCGTTCGAAGAGCAAGGCTGCGAAGACAGCGAGGAATTCGAGGCGCTGTTCGACAAGCGCGATGCCATCACCGAGAGCCTTGCTTGCTTCACTGACGAGCAGAAAGCGAACGGAGGCGTGTGTGCTTATGTCGGTTATAATGGCGAACTTGCGATCCGGCACTGGGGCTTGAAGAGCGCGCAGACAGCGCCCAAGGAACCGGATACCGGACCCTATGCGGCCAGCATGATCGAGCGGCTGACTGGCATCCGCACCCTGGCCTTGCAGAAGGAAGTCGCCGCACGGCCCGCACTTGCCCTCGATATTCTTCTCGACACCCTGACCGCGCAATTGCTGCATGGTCGTCACAGCTACGATCTTCCCGCTGACATTCATCCGGGCCGAGTCATCTGCACAGTCGAACCTGAATATCTGACAGGCAGCGTCCTTGCCGATACGCAAGGCAGATTGGTCGAGCGCTTCGGTGATATTCCCGCTGCACAGCGGTTCGAGACGATCCGGACGATGGAGGAGGGCGACAAGATGCAATTGCTCGCCGCACTGGTGGCGACGACCATCAACGGCACGATCTTCAATCATGGCGGTATCGGCGAGCGCCAGCGCGCCGCGGACCAATATGCCGAAGCCGCCGGGCTCGACCTTCGCCAGCACTGGACCCCGAACCAGCCCTTCTTTGACCGGCTCAAGAAATCGAGCCTGCTGGAAATCCTGGCCGAGGCCTGCGGGCAGGAGGCGGCCGAGAACTGCGTCAAGATGAAGAAGGGTGATTTGGCAGTAACCGTAAATGAGCGCCTGCCTGCGGGATGGTTGCCCGAACCGGCCAAGCGATTTACACCCGTTTGCGAGCAGTCCACGGACGAAGGCGAAAAGTCCAAGGTCGCTTGATGTGCTGGCCGGTGGAGTCTTGCACTCCATCGGCCCCCTTCGCAGAACCTGCCTGTCAACGTAATCGGCACGAAATTCCTGTAAGTTGACAGCGTGCGTCCCATTCTCTCATCTGCCCCGAGACGGTAAGGTGATGCGCTTTTGGTAGAACCGTGAAATTGACGCCGGCTTTGGCGATGACCGCAAGGACCATCGCCAAAGCCGGCAGCGCTTTTTTGAAGGCAATGACAATGAACGAGCCCCGGCAGAGGCACACATGAAACTGGAGTATGCGCGCACCGGTGCAGGGACGACAACCTTGCCCTTCAGACTGACGCGCTACGCGCGGCCGGAGCCCGAGCGGATTTTGGCGTTGACCTGATCGCCGACCGGTTAAAGAAATCGAGTCTGCTGAAATTCTGGCCGAGGCCTGCGTGAAGGTTGCCCGAACATGCCAACCGCGTTGCTTGTGTGTTCGAGTGGCGCGGTGACAACGGCGAAATGTTCAAGCTCGCTTGAAGGAACATGACGCATATCGGGAAACAGTTTCAGCTTGCTTCGGTGCTCGTCGGGATATACAATTTGGCATATACAACGGAGGTCATAGCCATGCCGGTGCCAACACCAGGGTCAAAGGCCAGAGAGGCCAAGCTGTTTCGCAATAATCGTAGCCAGGCCGTGCGTATTCCGGTCGAGTTCGAGTTGCCGGGAGATCGCGTGTTTATTCGGCGGGAAGGGGAGAGGCTTATTATTGAGCCGATCACCAGGCCGTCCAACATCGTGGAGCTGATTGCGGCATGGAAGAAGTCCGAGCCCTTGGGTCCCGATGATCAGTTTCCCGACATCGAGGATCGCCCCGCAGATCCGGAAGACGTATTTTGAGCGGGTACTTGCTGGACACGAACATCATTAGCGACATCATTCGCAATCCTTTCGGATTGGCCGCGAGCCGGGTCGAGGAGATTGGGCCAAAGGAGATTTGCACCAGCATCATCGTTGCGGCTGAACTGCGTTACGGATGCGCGAAAAAGGGGTCAGCCAAGCTCCTTTCCATGGTCGAAAGCTTGCTGGATACGATCCCGGTCCTACCCTGGGATGTTCCGGCAGATGGCCAGTACGGGGGTATTCGAGCGGAACTGGAAGCGGCCGGGCAGATCATCGGTGCCAACGACCTCCTGATAGCGGCGCACGCCTGTTCGCTCGATTTGATCCTGGTGACGGACAACACGCGGGAATTTGATCGAGTGCGCGGTCTCAAGGTGGAGAACTGGCTGGCAAACTAGGTCTATGGGGCCAGAGTCGATCAAAGGCTTGTCACGACACCGAGCGCATTTGGCGCATAATTGCCTTTTTGTCGGCGGCAAGATCCTTTGAGAAATTGGCAGTGCCGCCCAATTTTGGATTCCACGCGCTTCCATTGCCACGGGGGTAATCGACCTTTTGCATGGCCGCGAAATTGACGCCGGCTTTGGCGATGACCGCAAGGGCCAACGCCAAAGCCGGCGGCGCTTGTTTGAAGGGAATGACAATGAACGAGCCCCGGGTGAGGCGCACATGAAACTGGGGTACGCGCGCGCAGGTGCAGGGACGACAACCTTGCCCTTCAGATTGACGTGCTGCGCGCGGCCGGCGCCGAGCGGATCTGGGAGGATCACGGCGTGTCGGGTTCGGCCGTGCTCAAGCCGGCATTCATGGACATGCTCGCCTGTGCCAAGCCCAGATATGGAATCATCATCTGGCGCCTCGACCGGTTATCGCGCTCGCTCGTGACGCTTATTGCCGAACTGGAAACGCTCGCGCACAGGCGTGTCGAATTTTGCTCGGTCGAAGACGGCATCGCAACGAGCACGGGAGAAGGGCGCGGCTTCTTCAATACCGCGGCGACGTTTGCAAAGTTCGGCCAGGACGTCCTGGCGGAGCGCGCGGCGGGGGGGGCCCTGGAAACCGAGAAGTAACGCGGTCGCCCCCCGCTGATCGACATGGCACGGTGGCAGGAGGTCAAACAGATGATGACCGGTCCTGATGCTGCGAGCGTTGCAGACGCTGCGCGGTTCGTCGGGGTCGGTCGCAAGGCGATCTACAAGCGGCTCGATATCGAGCGCAAGGCCGCTGGCGGAACCGGCGCGGACTGAGCGGTTGTCCCAGTCATCGCCTACCGTGCGAACGTGAAAACCACCAGGGGGAGGGGGCCTTGTTTCCATCACGAACCACTCGCTTCGGCCGATACGAAGGAGAGTGCGTGTAAGCGGGCCTTGTCCCCCCGCTTGTTGCTGTTTGACGCATCTGGTGTCCTCGCCTTCCTATGCGGGAGTGGGCTTGCAGCCCCAAGCAGAAAACCGGCACGGTGTGCCTAGGGCTTCCACTGCTCGTGGACCCTCCCTTTTTCCGCTTGCCCGCGTCAGGCGGTCCCCCTTCTCGATATGCGTCAGCAACCAGACAGAAGGACAAGACCAATGCAGAACATCGCAGAATTTCGGATCATCGGCCGCGTCGGCAAGATCGAGATCAAGGACAAGGTGGCCTACCTCGACATGGCAGCCAACTACGCGCGCAAGGTGGGCGATGACTGGGAAGACGACACCCACTGGAACCGCGTGACGCTCTTTGGTCGCAATGTCGAACGCGCCGCCAGGATCGGTAAGGGCGACTTGCTCCACATCACCGGCCGGGTTCGCCAGAACAGTTTCGAGCGCGAGGATGGTGAACGCGTCTTCGGCGTTGACCTGATCGCCGACCGGTTCGCCGCTCTCACCAGAACCGACCGCGGCGCCAACAACGACCACGGCGACTATCCCGAATGATACAGGCCAGGGGGGGGGGGGGGG
>NZ_CCBH010000217.1:0-19664 GCF_001368935.1 Novosphingobium sp. KN65.2 | reverse complement strand
GGCGCCCGGGGGGGCCCCCCCGCCGATGTCGACGACCATCGAGCCGACCGGTTCGGTCACGGGCATGTCGGCACCGATCGCCGCGGCCATCGGTTCGAGAATCAGGTAGACCTGGCTCGCACCGGCGTTCGAGGCGGCGTCGCGAATTGCGCGGCGTTCCACCGAGGTCGAGCCCGAGGGAACGCAGATCACGATTTCCGGGTAACGGAACAGGTTCTTTTTGCCATGCACCTTGCGGATGAAGTGCTTGATCATCTCTTCCGCGATTTCGATGTCGGCGATGACGCCGTCGCGCAAGGGACGGATGGCCTCGATGTTGTCGGGGGTCTTGCCCATCATCATCTTTGCATCGTCGCCCACGGCCTTGACCTTCTTCACGCCATTAAGCGTCTCGATGGCCACGACCGACGGTTCGTTCAACACGATTCCACGGTCCTGTACGTAGACGAGCGTATTGGCGGTCCCGAGGTCGATCGCCATATTCTGGGAGCCGAGTTTGAAGAATCGCGAGAAGGGCGAGGCCATCAGATATCCGTCTTTTTTCCAGTCATTTGCCGATCACTGCTGGGATCGGATGACAGGCATGTTGGCATGGAAGTTGGTCCCTTAACCCATCGATTTGGGAAACGCCAAAATTTTGTGTCGATTTGTAGTGGGATTCTTCGGGCGTCCGTCTCGAATTGACCGCGTTTCACCGCTAGAAATCGCTGATGCCCACAATTCGTCGCCTTCCCGAACATCTCGTCAACCGGATTGCAGCGGGCGAAGTCGTCGAGAGACCGGCCTCGGCGCTCAAGGAGCTCGTTGAAAACGCTATAGATGCAGGCTCCAGCCAGGTGACGGTGCGGATCGCGTCAGGCGGCCTCGACATGATCGAAGTCACCGATGACGGCTGCGGTATGCGACCCGACGAGATCGCCCTGGCCCTTGAACGGCATGCAACGTCCAAGCTGCCGGATGAGCATATCGAGCAGGTTTCCACGCTGGGATTTCGCGGTGAGGCGCTTCCGTCGATCGGATCGGTCGCCCGGCTGACGATCGAGAGCCGTCCGCGCGACAGCAGCGAGGGCTGGAAGCGAGTCGTCGATCACGGTGAGGTCGTTGCCGATGGTCCGGCGGCCTTGCCGCCCGGTACCCGGATCAGGGTCGAAAACCTCTTCGGCAAGGTTCCGGCGCGCCGCAAGTTCCTGCGCACGCCGCGTTCGGAATATGCTGCCTGCCAGGACGTCGTGCGTCGCCTGGCGATGGCCCGGCCCGATGTCGGTTTCGTGATGGAGCACGACGGCAGACGCGTGGTTGCGGTGCAGCCGCGCGAGGAACTTGCGTCGCGCGTCGCCCGCCTAGTAGCGCGCGAACTGGCGGAGGACGGGGTGCTGATCGAGGCGGAGCGCGGAACGGCAAGGCTCACCGGGGTCGCCGGCCTTCCCACTTTCAATCGCGGAGTTGCCGATCACCAATACCTGTTCGTCAATGGCAGGCCGGTGAAGGACCGCCTGCTGGTCGGCGCGGTGCGCGGCGCCTACTCGGACATGCTGGCGCGCGATCGTCATGCGGTGCTGGCGCTGTTCCTCGAAATTCCGCCCGAGGAAGTCGACGTCAACGTCCACCCCGCCAAGACGGAAGTGCGCTTTCGCGATCCCGCCTTCGTGCGCGGCTTCCTCGTCGGAGCCCTGCGCCATGCGCTTGAGGGGGCTGGACAGAAGAGCGCGCAGCCGCCTTCGGCATCGGCGATGGGCAACTGGCAGGTCGAGCCGACTGCCCCGGCCGCGCCGGAGCCGGCTCCTGCACTCGGCTCGCTCTTTGCCCGGCAATACTCCGCGCCCCGCACGAACTTCTCCGGATCTCGCCTGTCCGAAGCGGGAACGGCCTGGAAATCTTACGAGGCCGAAGTCATGGCCCCGCCTGCTGCGCGCGCCGAACAGGTCGGCGATGAGCCCGAAGAGGCATTGAGCTATCCGCTTGGCGTGGCACGGGGGCAGGTCGCGGGGACTTACATCGTGGCCGAAGCGGAAGACGGGCTCGTCATCGTCGACCAGCACGCTGCCCACGAGCGACTGGTGCTGGAGCGGCTCAAGGCCGCAGGTGCGGAAGACGCCATGGTGCGCAGCCAGGCGCTGCTTCTGCCTGAAGTCGTCGAACTGGAGGAAGTCGCCTGCGATGCGCTGGAGGACAAGATCGAAGACATGGCCCGCTTCGGCCTCGTCATCGAGCGCTTCGGCCCGGCGGCGATGCTGGTGCGCGCGGTGCCCTCGGTGCTCGGCAAGACCGACGCGCAGGGACTGCTGCGCGACCTGGCAGACGATCTGGCGAAGAATGGCGATGCCCTCTTGCTGGGCGAAAAGCTCGATCTGGTGCTCGCGACCATGGCCTGTCACGGTTCGGTTCGGGCCGGTCGTTCGCTGACGGTCGCCGAAATGAATGCCCTGCTGCGCGAAATGGAACGCACCCCGCGCTCGGGCCAATGCAACCATGGACGCCCTACGTGGGTTAAGCTTGCTCATCAGGATATCGAGAAGCTGTTCGGACGAAAATGATGCGCAAGACATTGGCGGTTATGGTTTTCCTCTCGCTTCTCGCCGGGTGCGAAGAGAAGGATCCACAAGAGGAAGCCGCGCAGGACGCCAAGGACATCGCGACAGTCGAGCGCATGAGCCGCGAACCGTTCAAGCCTATCGTTCCCGATCCGATCACCCCGGTCGACATCGATCGCTACGGTCTTGACCGCGCGGGCTGTTTCTTCCGCAAGACGGGCAAGGCCGGAAGTCAAGACAACGGTGGGCAGAAACCCGATCCGATCTTCTTCGGCGACAGTGTCGACGGTTTCCTGCGCATCAAGGGCGATCTCAAACGTTTCGCTGCCAAGACGCAGAGCGCGGAGTTTCCCGGCGGGGCACGGGCGACGTACGTTGGATTGTCGAGCTGGCTGGACATTGTCCGGTTGCCCGATGCCGGGACCGGGCCCGATGCGAATGTCTGGCCGGCCCGTCTGATCCTTCACGATTCGCAGGAACGCGTGGCCTTCATGGCGGACGGCACGGTCGACTGCAGTGCCTGAGCCGGAGTGAACCGTTGTGGTGGGCCGGGGATCAGATCCAGGGCAGCATCGCCTTTGCCAGCATCCACAGGCCCATGCCGATCATCAACAGGTTCTCGGTCAGCGATACGAAGCCAAGCGGCACATTGCCCGAACCGCCGACGCAGGCACACTTCAGCTCTCGTTTCTGGACATAGACCGCATAGTAGACAGACGCCGCGCCGATCGAGCCGATGAACAGGGCGACGGGAATGGAAATCCATGGCAGGACATGCGCCGTCATGAGGGCGCCAGCCACCCATTCCAGCGCGGGGTAGGCATAGGCATAAGGCACCCAGCGCCGCGCCAACAGGTCGTAGCCCAGGAACATCGTCGAGAATTTCTCGACGTCCTGCAGCTTGAGCATGGCAAGCAGCATCATCGAGATCGAGACGAACCATTCCAGAGGCAGGACGGCCAGCAGCGTGCCTAGCGAAGCCCAGCTTGCAGCGAGGGCCAGCGTTGCGGCCGTGGCGAAGATCGCGATGACCGGTTTGTAGCTCTTCTCGTCGGGATCGTGGACCTTGTGCCCGAAGAACTGGCGCAGGTCGTCGTATCCGCCGATCCGCTGCCCGCCAATGAAGGTCTGCGGGGTCGTCTCGACATCGTGGCGGGCCTTGAACGCGTCGGTTTCTTCGCGCGTTTCGAGCCACTTGTCGTCAATGCGGTAGCCGTGCTTCTCGAGAAGGTACATGGACTTCAGCCCGAAGGGGCAGACGTGCTTCTCCATGACCATGCGATAGAGAACGGCGGACTTGTTGGGATCGATCATTGCAGCTGCAGTTTTGTCTGGAGTTTCAGGTGAATCTGGCCTTTGCCGCCTCGAAATCGCCGCCGGGGTCCGGAATGATGCGGTACCGCGCGACGATCATGCTGAATACGCCGAAAAGTACCAGTCCGGCGGCCACCGCGAGGTAGAGCGGCGAAATATCGCGAAGGTCGGTAATGGCATCGCCGAGCGAGAGTGCCTCGCTGCTGCTTTCCAGCCAGCCCGAACGGATCAATGACCAGCCCATGACGAGAAAGACGAGACCGCGCGTGAAATAGCCGGCTCGGCCCAGCCAGCAGGTAAAGCTCGGCGCGGCAGCCGTGACCCGCTTCATGAAGCCGAGGGTGGCTGCTTCCTTGACCTGGAACAGGGCTGCCGCGACGAGGCCGATGCCGACCGCGCCCAGGGCAACGCTGCCCAGGTCGTAGGTCAGGGCGGTTGCGGCCATGTCCTGTGCGCGGCTGTCGGCATGGGCCTTGCTGCCGAGCGCGAACCGGAGCGCGGTCCAGGACAGGCCGAGATAGATCACGAAGCTGCACATGTGGCCGATGCGCACGGCAATGCCCTTCGCATCGTTGCCGTGGCGTTCGGTGTCGAGCACCGCGGTCGAAAGCCGGAACAGGGCATAGCCGAAGAGGCCGATGGCCGAGAGGAACAGGACTGGTGTGCCGCCCGGGATCTGGTTGATGTATTCCATCGCCCCGGCCTGGCCCTGCTTCACGGCCGATGAACCCGACGCGGAAATGGCGAGGTAGCCGAGCAGGGAGTAGACCACGCCGCGCGCAAAGTAGCCCAGCCTTGCCAGCCAGACGAGTTTCTCAGATTTGTCGACCATCCTTGGTGCGCTCCTGTCGCCCCTCGCAACAGCAACGCACCGGATGGACAATGGTGCCCCTTTTCGGGACGAACCGGGCTCAGACGTTGAACTTGAAGTGCATCACGTCGCCGTCATGCACCAGGTATTCCTTGCCTTCCTGACGCAGCTTGCCGGCTTCCTTGGCGCCGGCCTCGCCGTTCAGGGCGACATAGTCGTCATAGGCGATGGTTTCCGCGCGGATGAAGCCGCGTTGCATGTCCGAGTGGATCTCGCCCGCCGCTTCGGGCGCCTTGGCCCCCTTGTGGACGGTCCAGGCGCGGGCTTCCTTGGGGCCGACCGTGAAGAAGGTCAGCAGGCCGAGCAGGTCGTAACCGGCGCGGATGATGCGGGCGAGACCGGTTTCGTGCAGGCCCATTTCTTCGAGGAACACCATGCGTTCCTCGATATCCATGCCGACGAGTTCCGACTCGATCGCGGCGGAGACGATGACGGCGGTGGCGCCTTCGGCCTTGGCCTTCTCGAACACCCGGGCGGAGAATTCATTGCCTTCGGCGGCCGCTTCTTCCTCGACGTTGCAGACGTAGAGGACCGGCTTTGCGGTGAGCAGCTGGGCCTGCGCGAAGACGCGGGCTTCGTCGTCGTCCTTGGGCTGGGTCAGGCGAGCGGGCTTGCCGTCGCGCAGCAGTTCCAGCGCCTGCCCGAGCACCGAAGCGATGACCTTCGATTCCTTGTCGCCCTGAGCGGCCTTCTTCTGGGCCGCAGGCACGCGCTTTTCCAGGCTTTCGAGGTCAGAGAGCAGCAGTTCGGTTTCCACTGTCTCGGCATCGGCGATAGGATCGACCTTGTTGTCGACATGCTGGATGTCGTCATTCTCGAAGCAGCGCAGCACGTGGACCACGGCGTCGACTTCGCGGATGTTGCCGAGGAACTGGTTGCCCAGGCCCTCACCCTTCGATGCCCCGCGAACGAGGCCGGCGATATCGACGAAGGAAAGCTGGGTCGGGATGATCTTGGCCGAACCCGCGATTTCGGCCAGTTTGTCCAGGCGCGGGTCGGGGACGCCGACCTGGCCGACATTGGGCTCGATGGTGCAGAAGGGATAATTGGCCGCCTGAGCCGCCTGCGTCTCTGTGAGCGCATTGAACAAGGTCGACTTGCCGACATTGGGCAGGCCCACGATCCCGCAACGGAAACCCATGTGTTACTCCGGAATGAAAATTTCGCCGCCCATAGCGGTCAGGATCGGTCTTGACCAGTTTCACCTAATCTTCACCCCCTGCAACTATCGCTGCCGGGCATGAAATATGCGATCCGACTGAGCCTGCCGCTGGCCGCCGCCCTTCTTCTCGCCGGTTGCGGGGCAAGCCCGGAAGAGCGCCTTGCCCGGGCCGAACAGGCCTATGCCGCGCACAATTATTCCGCCGCGCGCGTCGACCTTGCCAGTGTGATCCAGGAGGCGCCGGAGAATGCCAAGGCACTGGAATTGCTGGCGCGCACCTACATCGACCTGTCTGACCCGGTTTCCGCCGGAAGCATGCTCGAACGGCTCGGCAGACTGGGCAAGTTGCCTGCGGATGCCGCCATCCTGCAGGGCAATGTCGATCTGATGCTGGGTCGCTACGACAAGGCACTTGCCGCGGTCGAAGGCGACGGTTCGGCAGAAGCATACAGGGTGAGGGCGATTGCCCATATCGGCCTCGGCGATACCGCCAAGGCAGGCGAGGCCTTTGCCGCCGGGGAAAAGGCGCCCGGCAGCAAGGGGCGCTTTTTGGCAGATTATGCGAGCTTCCAGCTAGAGAACGGCAATTTGGCCGAGGCTCGCCGGCTCGCCGAACTTGCTGCTGCGGAAAAGCCGCGCCCGCTCAACTCCTATCTCACCAGCGCTGACCTGCTGGCAACCGACAACCGGCTCGACAAGGCGCTCACCGTCTTCGAAGCCGGGCTCAAGGCCTATCCCGAAAGCCGCGCGGCCCTGCTGGGCAAGATCAGGGTGCTCGATGCGCTGGGCAAGAACGAGGCCGTCCGGCCGCTTGTTACCAAAGCCCTGGCGGACAATCCGGGTGACCTGGATCTCGCCTATTTCGACGCCCGGCTCGATGCTCTCGACGGCAAGTGGCAAGTCGTGCGTGACAAGCTGCAGCCACGCGAAAGCGTGCTCGAGCAGCAGCCGCAGGCCAATGCCCTCTACGCCAGGGCGCTGCTCGAACTGGGGCAGGGCGAGCAGGCGCGGGCACGGCTGACTTCGCAGTTGCTGCGCGAGCCGGACAATCGTCAGGTTCGCCTCCTGCTCGGGAAGGCCGAGCTGTCGCTGGGGGATGCCTCCGATGCCGTGGAGACGCTGGAGCCCTTTGCGGGGTTGCCCGATGCCACGAACGAAGAGCTGTCGCTGCTGGCCAAGGCCTACAAGGCGGCCGGCCGTCCCGATGCTGCAGCCGTGGCGCAAAAGGCGCGCGAAGCGGCGGGAGCGCGGATCGTCTCGCAACTGGCCTCGGCGGACAAGGCAATCCGCAACAGGGACTGGCAGACCGCGATCGGCGATTATGAGGCGATCCTGCGTCAGACCGATGGCAACAACGTTCTCGTGCTCAACAACCTGGCCTTTGCGTACACCCGGGTCGGCGATCAGGCCAAGGCGCTGACCTTCGCGGAGAAGGCGCTCAGGCTGGCGCCGGACAATGCCTCGGTCATGGATACGGCGGGCTGGTTGCTGCACAGTACCGGCAAGGACCGCAAACGCGGGCTGGCCCTTCTCGAACAAGCTGCCCGCAAGGCACCGGACAACGCCACGATCGCCAGCCATCTGGCTCAGGCTCGCAAGGGCTGAACGCAGATAAGGCCCCTTCCGCATGCCGCGAAAGGAGCCTTATCGGGAAACCTCGGGGAGCTAGGCCGAGGGTGGATGGACTTGCCTGTCAGGCCGTGGCGGGATGGGCTGTGCCACGGCGAGGGCGCCTGCGTGCAAACGCAAGGCCGGCGAGTCCAAGACCGAGAATTCCCATCATGCCGGGTTCGGGAACCGGCGTGCCGCCCGAGGAGCTCGAGCTGCTGCTGCTGATCGTGCCCGCGCCGCTGGCGGACGTGATGTTGCCGGCGCCCGAGATCGACTGGTAGCGCACGAAGAAGTCCGAGATCGTGATCGCTTCGGGAGCGGCATCGAAGCCGAGCGTCAGCGAACCGGTGCCGGTGTCGCCGGTGAGTACGCCGCCCGAGTTGCCACCGCACGAATTGCTGTCGCCGCCCTTGAAGCATACGTCGACGGTGCCGATCCCGTTCGGATATTTGCTGCTGAGCACCGAGTAGGAAAACGCACCGGTGCTGCTGGCATCGACGATGCCGGGATCGACGTCGAAAGCGAAGCTCGAAACGCGCGAGTCGAGGCTGCCGCTCGTGGTGTTGCTGACGCTGTAGTCGAAGACGTAGCCGGTCGAGGTTATCCCCGTCAGCGTGAAGGTTGCCGAGGAGGTCAGCCCGTCGATCGACGTGCCGCCGGAGAAACCGTCGAAATTGACCGTGAAGGAATCACCGATGCTGTTCGAATCGAGCGTGATCTCATCGGCCCAGGCCGGTGCGGCAAAAGTCAGGCTGGCAAATGCGGCCAGGCCCGTAAGCGCATGCTTTATGGTTTGCATCGAGTGATTCCCGCCGACAGGTTGAACTTAGCGAGAAGCGCGGCGGCGGCGCGCGTAGGCCATGCCGATAAGGCCGAGGCCGAGAATGCCGACCATACCGGGTTCCGGCACTTCCGAGCCGCCCGAGCTGGTGGAACCACCCGAGCTCGAAGTCGAACCGCCCGAGCTGGATTCGCAGGTTGAGTGGCCGCAACCGCAGTAGTGGGAGTGGTAGCCCCAGGCGAAGGCCTGAGTCGGTGCGCTGATGGCCAGCAGCGTGCCGGCTGCGAAGGTTGCGGCGAGCAGGGTCTTGCGGATCATTACAGTATTTCCCGTTTTGCAGTTTGGCTTGTTGCCTAACTAAGCAATGGCCGTGCCAATTGCGGAATGCCGGGATTCCTGATGGTTAACGCCCGATCTGGCCTGTGCTGCCTGTAAACTAACTCGACACAATCAATCGATTTCAGCAGTTTAGGGTTCGATATTGGCGCGCAAGGGATCGGCCGGGCGACCGTTATGGCCGACCGTCATGCGTGGCATGTCGTAAGCTAACGCGGGTGTCGATCAGTCCTGCATGCGCAGGGCGACATCGTTCATGAAGCGCGTGTCGTCGCCAGCGGCCAGCCGATCGGCTTCGGACGCAATGGCGCCCAGCATGTCGGACAGCGGATCGATCTCGGCCTTCGAATAGTTGCCGAGGACATAGCCGGTGACCCGGTCCTTGTGGCCGGGATGACCGATGCCAAGCCGTACGCGGCGGAAATCGGGGCCGAGGTGCTGGGCGATGGAGCGCAGGCCGTTGTGCCCGGCATGGCCGCCGCCTTGCTTCACCTTGACCTTGAAGGGAGCGATGTCGAGTTCGTCGTGAAAGACGGTCAGGTCGGACAGGTCGAGCTTGTAGAAGCGCATCGCTTCCCCGACGGACCTGCCGCTTTCGTTCATGAACGTGGCTGGCTTGAGCAGGAGGATCTTCTCGCTGCCGATGCGGCCTTCCTGTAGCCAGCCCTGGAATTTCTTCTGGACCGGCCCGAAGCCGTGGACGTCGGCGATCGTGTCGACGGCCATGAAGCCGACGTTGTGCCGCTGCATGGCATATTGCGGTCCGGGGTTCCCGAGGCCGACCCAAAGCTGCATCGTCTAACTCCCGACAGCAAAATGCCCACGGCGGAAACGAAAAAGGCCTCTCCCGCGCATCGCGAATTCGCGGCGCGGGAGAGGCCCGGTAATCCGTGGATTACTCGGCTCCGGCTTCAGCCTCGCCTTCGGTCTTGGTCGTGTCGCCTTCTTCGCTCTTCAGAGCCGAGGGCGCAACGATCGTCGCAATCGTGAAGTCGCGGTCGGTGATCGCGCTTTCCGAACCGGCCGGGAGCTTCACGTGGCTGATGTGGATCGATTCGCCCACGTCGAAGCCGGTGACGTCGATCGCGACTTCTTCCGGGATCTTGTCAGCGGCGCAGACCAGCTCGAGCTCGTGACGGACGACGTTGAGAACGCCGCCGCGCTTGAGGCCCGGGGCCTTCTCTTCGTTGACGAACGAAACCGGCACGTTGACGTGGACGCTCGCGCCCTTGGCGAGGCGCAGGAAGTCAACGTGGAGCGGACGGTCGGTGACCGGGTGGAAGGCAACGTCCTTGGGCAGGGTGCGCAGCTTCTTGCCGCCGACTTCGACTTCGACGATCGAGTTGAAGAAGTGACCGGTGCCGAGCTGACGGATCAGCTCCTTAGCCTCGACGTGGATGGCGAGAGGTTCTTCATTGCCACCATAGACAACGGCAGGGACACGGCCATCGCGACGCAGGGCACGGGAGGCTCCCTTGCCAGCCCGTTCACGCGTCTCGGCCGGCAGGTTAAGCGTATCGCTCATGAGGACTTGCCTTTCGAAAACTGGATAGATCGCGGCAATCGGATCGACCATCGACCCTCGCCGTCCCGTCACGCCTCCAGGGATGACCATGACAGGAGGGCGGCCCCTTATCCGTAAAGGGGCGCATTTGCAAGCCGTATCGCGGTTTTGCGGCCGCTATTCGACCCGGGTGACGGTGTAGCCGCGCGCCGCCAGCATCGCGGGGATCCCTTGCGGTCCTGCCATATGGGCAGCGCCTACGGCCACGAAAGGCATGTTCCCGGCCGTCATGGCCTCCACGATCCGGTCGGTCCAGCGCCTGTTTCGTCCGGTGAACAGCACCTCGCGCAGTTCCGGGTCCGCGAGCAGACCCTTTCGTGTCTCCTTCTCGATCGCGGACATGTCGCCCTTGCGCCAGCTTTCGGCAAGGTCGGTATCGGGGCTTGCCGCTTCCCTGACCACAGCGGCGAGCAGGTCGCGCTGTTCGCTTTCGGGCAAGGTATCGAAAAGGCCGAGCTGCTCCTTCGCGCCTTCGAGTTCGATCACCGGGCGCTGCCCGGCCGCGGCGATCACCGCGCGATCCACACCGTTGCGTGCAGCGCCGTCGTCTGAACCGCTGCGGGCCAGGGTGAGGGCCGCCGCCCAGGTGTCAATTGCCGCGAAGTCGTTGTCGCCATAGCCCGAGGACTTGAGCAGGGCGGCGAGGGCAGGGCGTTGCGGTGCGGCAATCCTGCTGGACAGGGGAGGCTGGCCATCGCTCCGGGCAAGTCGGGCGAAGGTGGCGGCAACGTCAGCCTCGTCTGCCAGGTTGGCGACTTCGACCATGACCGTATCGGCAGTATCGAGGGCGCGGCCGACTGCGGGCGTGCGCCAGGCAAGCGGTTTTTCGGCGCTATGGATGGTTCCGAAGAGCCACGCCGCCTCGCCCGAGGGGCCCCGGACCTTCCACAGCGCGGGGTCGGCCTGCTGCGGCTCGGGCGAGCATGCCAGCAGCGCCAGCGTTGCAAGCAGGGCAAACAGCAGGCGCAAGGCGGGTTACTGCAGCCGGGTCGATTGCACGCCTTGGGCGG
Organism: Novosphingobium sp. KN65.2; assembly: GCF_001368935.1. Taxonomy (NCBI): domain Bacteria; kingdom Pseudomonadati; phylum Pseudomonadota; class Alphaproteobacteria; order Sphingomonadales; family Sphingomonadaceae; genus Novosphingobium; species Novosphingobium sp. KN65.2. Next base: position 8,484 of record NZ_CCBH010000217.1, on the reverse strand, counting down.
CGAGCTGTTCCTGCACGCTGTCCTCGCCGGCAAGGTGACCGGCTCCGACTGCCACGAAGACCGTGCCCGGCTCGTCGAGGCGGGCCTTGAGCCACTTGGCCCATGCGGCGTTGCGATTGGTCAGCAGGACCTGCCGCACGCGCTTGTCGGTTTCGCCCGCGTTGAGAATCTCGGCCAGCTCCTCGGCGCGGCCTGCCTTCCAGGCCGCGATCAGCCTGGCCAGATCGTCGCGCATGGTCGGCAGTTGCTCGAGCACTTCCCCGAGATAGTTCTCCTGCGCATCGTCGGGCAGGCTGTCGAACAGGTCGATCTGGTATTCCGGGGTCTCCAGGGCCTGCCGGGCAAGGCCATGTTCCTTGGCCAGCGCCTCGATCTGCGATTCCACCCCGTTTTCGGCCTTGTAGCCTGCCTTCTGCATCGGCAGCGACGAGAGCAGCAGGGCGGCGTACCAGGGTTCGAAGCGGTCGAAGGCGCTCACCGGCACGCCGAGGTCGGTCATCGCCTTTTCATAGGCCGAGCGCTCTTGCTTCGGCAGGGCCTCGCGCAGCGACTTGCCGTCTGTACGCACGGCCTTGGTCAGGAAGGCCTTCTGCAGCTCGGCCGGCGAATCGATGATCGCCTCGGTCACCAGCAGCCTGGATGAATTGAAGGCCTTGGCGACCGGGCCGCTGTACCAGTCGGTCGCTTCGGGAAGAATGTGGATGGTGCCGAAGAGATAGATCGTCGTGTCATCGTCCGAGATCTTCCACAGGCCCGGCGTGGCGGGCACCGGCTTTACCGCAACGGGTGCCTGCGTGCTCGTCGCAACGGCGGCGACCGGCGCATTCGCGGCGCCTTCGCCGGTTGTGGCCGGAGCCTCCTGCGCGAGCAGCGAAGTCGCGCCCAAGAGCGTGAGAATGCAGGCGGAAATGCCGAGCCGGGCGTTGGTTCTGCTGATGATCATGGGCATGACAGTGGCCGACAATGGACAAACGGGCGATTAACGCAAGCCGCTAATCGTGCTCGCCGCTGTGGCGGGCGAGGCACATGGTCGGCAATTCGCATGTCATGGCCTGTTGATTTGGCATCCCCGATCCGCCAAAGGCCGCGCAGCCAAGAAATTGACGGAATCCGCATGCCAACCGCCGCCGAACAGCCGCTCAGCTTCCAGGACATGATCCTGACGCTTCATAATTTCTGGAGCGCGCAGGGCTGCCTGATCCTCCAGCCTTACGACATGCGCATGGGCGCGGGGACGTTTCACCCCGCCACGACCCTGCGCGCACTCGGTCCCGAGCCGTGGAAGGCCGCCTACGTGCAGCCCTCGCGCCGCCCCACCGACGGTCGCTATGGCGAGAACCCGAACCGGCTGCAGCACTACTACCAGTATCAGGTCATCCTGAAGCCGAACCCCGAGAACCTGCAGGAACTCTACCTCGCCAGCCTCGCGGCGATCGGCGTCGACCCGCTCGCGCACGACATCCGCTTCGTCGAGGACGACTGGGAAAGCCCGACGCTGGGCGCCTGGGGGTTGGGCTGGGAAGTCTGGTGCGACGGCATGGAAGTGACGCAGTTCACTTATTTCCAGCAGGTCGGCGGGTTCGACTGCAAGCCGGTCGCCGGTGAGCTGACCTACGGCCTGGAACGCCTTGCGATGTACATTCAGGGCGTCGACCGCGTGTACGACCTGCGCTTCAACAACGAGGGCGTGAGCTACGGCGACGTCTTCCTTGCCAATGAGCAGCAGCTTTCGAAGTACAACTTCGAGATCGCGGATACCGATGCGCTGTTCGCCGCTTTCAGGGCGGCCGAGGCGGAATGCATGCGCTGCATCGAGGCGCAGATCCCTCTGGCAGCCTACGATCAGGCGATCGAGGCTTCGCACCTGTTCAACCTGCTGCAGGCGCGCGGCGTGATTTCGGTGCAGGAACGCGCCAGCTACATCGGCCGCGTGCGCGATCTCGCCAAGGGATCGTGCCAGGCCTGGATCGAAAAGAACAAGGACGAGTGGGAAGCCAAGTTCCCCGGGTGGACCGTATGACCGACTTTCTTCTCGAACTGCGCTCCGAGGAAATTCCCGCCCGCATGCAGGCGGGTGCGCGGGCCGATCTCGAAAAGCTCTTCCGCAAGGAATTGCAGGCAGCCGGCGTTGCCGTGGGCGCAGTCACCGTGTGGTCGACGCCCCGCCGCCTTGCGCTGATTGCGCGCGACCTGCCGCTCGCCACCGAAGCGGTGCGCGAAGAGACCAAGGGCCCGGCCGCCAGTGCGCCCGAGCAGGCGCTCGAAGGCTTCCTGCGCAAGACGGGCCTGACCAAGGACCAGCTCGAAGTCCGCGACGTCAAGGGCAAGGACACCTATTTCGCGGTCGTCGAAAAGCCGGGCCGCGCAGTCAGCGAGGTTCTGGCCGAGGCGATCCCGGCGATCGTGCGCGCTTTCCCCTGGCCCAAGTCGCAGCGCTGGGGCTCCGCCTCGATCTCGACCGAGTCCCTGCGCTGGGTGCGCCCGCTCTCGGGCATCGTCGCGATCCTGGGTGAAGACCTCGTCGAATGCGAGGTGGGGGGGATTCGCTCGGCCTACACGACCAAGGGCCATCGGTTCCATCACCCCGACGAAATCACCATCGGCGGCGCCAATGACTATGCCGACAAGCTGCGTGCGTGCCACGTCATCGTCGATCATGAGGAGCGGCAGGACCTCGTGCGCACCAGGGCGCGCGAAGCCGCCGCGGCTGCCGGCCTGACGCTGGTCGAGGACGAGGGGCTGGTGATCGAGAACGCCGGTCTTACCGAATGGCCGGTGCCTCTGCTCGGCCGCTTCGACGAAGATTTCCTCGAGGTTCCGCCCGAGACGATCCAGCTCACCGCGCGCGTGAACCAGAAGTACTTCGTGTGCGAGAAGGACGGCCAGCTTGCCGACGCTTTCGTCTGCACGGCCAACATCGTGGCCAGCGACGGCGGCGAGGGCATTGTTGCCGGCAATCGCAAGGTGCTTGCCGCGCGTTTGTCCGATGCCCGTTTCTTCTGGGAGCAGGACCGCAAGACGCCGCTGTCCGAGCACGCGAAGAAGCTGGAACGCATCACCTTCCACGAAAAGCTGGGCACCGTCGCCGACAAGGTCGAACGCGTGGCCAAGCTGGCGGAATGGCTGGCAAGCGAGGGCATCGTTCCGCAGTGCGATCCGGCGCTGGCGCGGCAGGCTGCAGAACTGTGCAAGGCCGATCTCGTCACCGAGATGGTCGGTGAGTTCCCCGAACTGCAGGGGCTCATGGGCGGCTACTACGCTCGGGCAGAAGGTCTGCCCGATGCCGTGGCCGATGCCATTCGCGACCACTACAAGCCGGTAGGGGCAGGCGACGACGTGCCGACTGCCCCGGTGACCGTGGCGCTGGCGCTGGCCGACAAGCTCGACACCCTGCGCAGCTTTTTCGAGATCGACGAGAAGCCCACCGGGTCGAAGGACCCGTTCGCCCTGCGCCGTGCGGCACTGGGCATCATCCGTCTGGTGACCGACAACAATCTGCGCTTCGGCGTCGCCGAAGGCGATTTGCTCGATTTCTTCGCCGACCGTCTCAAGGTCCAGCAGAAGGAAGCCGGCGTCCGTCATGACCTGATCGATGCGGTCTTCGCGTTGGGCGGTGAGAACGACCTCGTGCGTCTGCTTGCCCGCGTCCACGCCTTGCAGGCTTTCGTCCAGACCGAGGACGGCACCAATCTGCTTGCCGGTTACAAGCGTGCGGCCAACATCCTCAAGAAAGAGGACTGGAGCGCGCAGGATGACGGGATCGAGCATTCCGGTGACGAAGACCCGCTGGAAAACGTGGACGATCCGGACATGCAGGCCGTCTATGAGGCCGAGTTCGCGGAGCAGGCCGCGCAGAAGAGCCTTTCCTACACGCCCGAAAAGGCGGAAAAGGCCCTGATCGACGCTCTCGACAGTGCCGAGCCGAAGGCCGCTTCGGCGGTGGCCGCAGAAGATTTCGCAAGTGCAATGGCGGCACTGGCGTCCTTGCGCCAGCCGATCGATTCATTCTTTGACGAGGTGACGGTGAACGACCCCGATCCTAGCAAGAGAACGGCACGCCTCGCATTGCTTGATCGTTTTCGTGCTGCAGTGCACAACGTTGCGGATTTCTCGAAGGTCGAAGGGTAGGCAATTCAACCCGTTTTGACCGTGTAAACTGTGTAAACCAGAACAGGAAAGTCAGGGGACAGATGAGCAGGCAGGTCTATACCTTCGGCGGTGGCGTAAAGCACGATGACCCGCGTTCGCGCGACAAGGTCATCACCGGCGGCAAGGGCGCGAACCTTGCGGAAATGGCCGGGATCGGTCTGCCGGTTCCCCCCGGCTTCACGATCACGACCGAAGAATGCGTCAAGTATCTGGCCGAAGGCGGCGATTTTTCCGACGCTCTGCGCGCGGACGTTGCCGAAGCCCTGACCCACATCGAGAAGACCGTCGGCAAGAGCTTCGGCTCGGCTGCCGATCCGCTGCTCGTTTCGGTCCGTTCCGGCGCCCGCGTCTCGATGCCGGGCATGATGGACACGGTCCTCAACCTCGGTCTCAATGACGAGACGGTCGAGGGCCTGTCCGCCACTTCGGGCGACGAACGCTTTGCCTGGGACAGCTACCGCCGCTTCATCCAGATGTATTCCGACGTCGTTCTGGGCGTCGAGCACCACCTCTTCGAGGAAGCGCTCGAAATCGCCAAGGAAGACAACGGCTACCTCAATGACGTCGAGATGACCGCCGACAACTGGCGCGCCATCGTCAGGCAGTACAAGGGCATCGTCGAGAGCGAACTGGGTCACGCCTTCCCGCAGGACGTCAACGAACAGCTCTGGGGCGCAATCCGCGCGGTGTTCGATTCCTGGGATTCGGACCGCGCCAAGGTCTATCGCCGACTCAACGACATTCCCGGCGACTGGGGCACGGCAGTCAACGTCCAGGCCATGGTTTTCGGCAACATGGGCGAGACTTCGGCCACCGGCGTTGCCTTCACCCGCGACCCGGCGACCGGCGAGAAGGCCTATTACGGCGAATGGCTGGTCAATGCGCAGGGCGAGGATGTCGTCGCCGGCATCCGCACTCCGCAGTACCTGACGAAGGCCGCCCGTGAGCGTGCCGGGGCCAAGCCGCTGTCGATGGAAGAAGCGATGCCCGCAGCCTACGGCGAACTCGCCGCGGTCTTCGAGCTGCTCGAAAAGCACTATCGCGACATGCAGGACATCGAGTTCACCGTCGAGCGCGGCAAGCTGTGGATGCTGCAGACCCGCTCGGGCAAGCGTACCGCCAAGGCTGCGCTGAAGATGGCGGTCGACATGGTCGGCGAAGGTCTCATCGACGAGCAGACCGCGATCAAGCGTGTCGATCCGATGGCGCTCGACCAGCTCCTGCACCCCACGCTCGACCCCAAGGCCCCGCGCGACCTGCTGGGCAGGGGCCTGCCCGCATCGCCGGGTGCCGCTTCGGGTTCGATCGTGCTCGATGCCGACACCGCCGAAAAGCGCGCGGAAATGGGCGAGGCGGTCATCCTCGTTCGTGTCGAGACTTCGCCGGAAGACATTCACGGCATGCACGCGGCCAAGGGCATCCTTACCGCCCGCGGCGGCATGACCAGCCACGCGGCGGTCGTCGCCCGCGGCATGGGCCGTCCCTGTGTCTCGGGCGCTTCGGGCCTGTCGATCGACATGAAGACCCGCACCCTGCGCATGGGCAACCGTGAGCTGAAGGAAGGTGACATCCTCACGCTCGACGGTGCCAGCGGCGACATTATGGCCGGCGAAGTGCCGACCATCGAGCCTGAGCTGGCCGGCGACTTCGCGACCCTGATGGAATGGGCCGACAAGCACCGCCGCATGAAGGTGCGCACCAACGCCGAGACCCCGGCGGACTGCAGGATGGCTCGCCAGTTCGGCGCCGAGGGTATCGGCCTGTGCCGCACCGAGCACATGTTCTTCGATGCCAATCGCATTTCGTCCGTGCGCCAGATGATCCTGGCCGAGGACGAAGCCGGTCGCCGCGCCGCGCTCGAGAAGCTGCTGCCCGAGCAGCGCGCCGACTTCCACGCGATCTTCGATGTGATGGCGGGCCTTCCGGTCACCATCCGCCTGCTCGACCCGCCGCTGCACGAGTTCCTGCCGCATGGCGACGAGGAGTTCGCCGAGCTCTCCGAAGCCATCGGCATCGGCGTGGCGACGCTCAAGCGCCGGGCCGACGAACTCCACGAGTTCAACCCGATGCTCGGCCACCGTGGCTGCCGTCTCGGCATCACCTTCCCCGAGATCTACGAGATGCAGGCGCGTGCCATCTTCGAGGCCGCCTGCGACGTCGCCGATGCCTCGGGCGAGGCGCCGGTGCCCGAAGTGATGATCCCGCTGGTCGCCACGAAGCGCGAGCTGCAGATCCTCAAGAAGGTCGTCGACGACACCGCCGCCAAGGTATTCGCCGAGAAGGGCCGCACGCTCGAATACATGGTCGGCACCATGATCGAGCTGCCGCGCGCAGCCCTGATGGCCGCCGAGATCGCCGAGGAGGCGAAGTTCTTCTCGTTCGGCACCAACGACCTGACGCAGACGACGCTGGGCGTCAGCCGCGACGATGCCGCGCGCTTCCTCAGTCCCTACGTCGAGAAGGGCATTTACCCGCGCGATCCGTTCGTCAGCCTTGATATCGAAGGTGTCGGCCAACTCGTCACCATGGGCGCCGAGCGCGGTCGTGCCACGCGCGCCGACCTCAAGCTCGGCATCTGCGGCGAACATGGCGGAGATCCGGCCTCGATCGCGTTCTGCGAGAAGACCGGTCTCGACTATGTCAGCGCCTCACCCTACCGCGTGCCGATCGCGCGTCTGGCAGCGGCGCAGGCCGCGCTGGGCTGACCTGTCATGTTTTCGGGCTGGAAGTCAGCGCTTCCAGCCCGACAGCGTCAGGATTTCGAACTTCTCGACCGTCCGCCCATCCTCGCCGGCGGCGGAAAAAGCCTCGCGCGCTTTTGCGAGAGCCTGCTTGCCCAGCGCCGGCGCATGGTCGGCCAGGACATTGCCGCAGCCCTGCGCGCGCAGATCGCCCACGAGCCTGTCGAGGCTGCGGAACGATACATTGAGCGGGCGCTGATCGATCACCGGATCGGCAAAGAGCGTGCGTTGGAGCAGTTGTCCGCCCGAGCGCACGTCCACCGCGGGGTGCATGCGCGCGGCGGGTTGGTCGCCGTCGGCGCGGAGCATCACGTCCCGCAAGATCGGCAGGCAACCGGCAGACAGGAAGCTGGCGATCATCATGCCGCCGGGTGCAAGCGCCTTGCGGATGTGGATGAGGGCGCCGGGCAGATCGTTGAGCGTGTCGAGCGTGCCCAGGCTGGCGATCAGGTCGAAACCATCGAGTGGGTAGGGCTGTTCCTCGTCGAAGCCTTTCGCCGGTTCGACCTCGGTCACCTTGACGCCGCGCGCTGCAAGGTTTCGGGCAAGCTCGCCCGTCCAGTCGCCGATGATGAGCGCGCTCGCCGGTTCGAAGCGCAGGAACTCAAGACGCTCGATCACGTCTTCGACCATGTCCTCGATCAGGTAGCGGGGCGCATCGGGGCGGTTCTGCAGCGCGAGCATACGACAGCGGGCCATGCGGCGCCGGGTCTGGGAGAATATGCGGGGGGGACCTTTGCTAGCCATCCGTGCCCCCTGCCGCGTGATCGCCGATCACGCAACCGCTTGTCGCGCCCGGGCGATCGGCTAGCATGGCGCGATGCCGCTTTCCCAAGCCCTTGCGCCGTTGGTGGACCTGGTTTTTCCGCCGCGCTGCCCGCTGTGCGGTGAGGGAATTGCGGCGCAGACGGGCCTGTGTTCCACCTGCTGGTCGCAACTTGCCATTCCCGGCGATCCATCCTGCGCGGCCTGTTCGCGGCCTTTCGCGGAAGGGACGGGCGAAGGCACCATCTGCGCGCCATGTCTTGCCTCCCCCCCACGCCATGACGGGATCGCCGCAGCCACGCTCTACAACGATGTTTCGCGCAAGCTGGTGCTCTCGCTCAAGCACGGCAATCGCATCTCGCTTGCCCCGATGATGGCCGGATTGATGCGGGCGAAGCTGCCATTTGTGGATGAGACCTGGGTGGTCGTGCCGGTGCCGCTGCATCGCTGGCGGATATGGAAGCGTGGTTACAACCAGTCCGCAGAACTGGCGCGCGAGATCTGCAAGGTCACACTGGCACGCCATTGCGTCGACCTTCTGGAGCGCCGAAAGGCGACACCCTCGCTTGGCGGGTTGGGGCGAAAGGCTCGCAAACGCATGCTGTCAGGTGCGATCGATCTGAACCCGCGCCGGGTGCCTCAAGCGCAGGGGGCGAAGATCGTCCTGGTCGACGATGTCATGACCAGCGGGGCAACAAGCGACGCCTGCGTGGCTGCACTCAAGCGGGCTGGAGCCGAAACGGTCGTGATTGCCTGCTTTTCACGGGTGCTGGACGAAGCGCTCGACTTGACCTGACGGCGTGCATGCCCAAACGAAAACGCCCCCCCC
>NZ_CCBH010000216.1:0-3155 GCF_001368935.1 Novosphingobium sp. KN65.2 | reverse complement strand
GGGGGGGGGGGGGGCTTTCTCGTTTCTGGCTGCGATGCCGGTCAGGCCTGTTCGAACAGGTCCCTGTAAGTGTGCGGCTGGCAACGCAGGTACTGCGGGGACACCTTGACCCTTGCGCCCAGCTTGGCGGCGGCATGCCAGGGCCAGCGCGGATCGTAGAGGACGGTGCGGGCAATCGCGATCATGTCGGCGTCCCCGGTGGCAACGATGGCTTCTGCCTGTTCCGGCTCGGTAATCAGGCCGACCGCGATGACCGGCATCGATACCGACTCCTTGACCTTTCGTGCCAGCGGAACCTGATAGTTGGGGCCGACGGGAATCTTCTGATCGGGATGCAGGCCGCCGCTGGAGACGTGGATGGCATCGCAGCCGCGCGCTTCGAGCGCGCGGGCAAAGGCGATGGTCTGCTCGACGTCCCACCCGCCGTCGACCCAGTCGGTGCCCGACACGCGTACGGTCACGGGCTTGTCGGCCGGGAATGCCGCGCGCACGGCGTCGTAGACTTCGAGGGGGAAGCGCAGGCGGTTTTCGAGGCTGCCGCCGTATTCATCCTCGCGTCGGTTGGAGAGCGGTGAGAGGAACTGGTGCAGCAGGTAACCGTGCGCCGCGTGGATCTGGATAACATCCATGCCAAGGCGGGCAGCGCGGCGCGCGGAGTCCGCAAAGGCATCGCGAACGCGGGCAAGGCCAGCGGCATCTAGGGCTTCAGGCGGGTTCTCATGGGTCTGGAAGGGCGCTGCCGACGCTGAAACGGTCTGCCATCCGTTTTCCTCGCCGGGTGCGATCTGCGCGCCGCCGTCCCACGGACGCGTCGTGCTGGCCTTGCGACCCGCATGGGCGAGTTGCAGGGCGATCGGCATGTCCGACCAGCGCCGCACGCTTTCGAGGACCTTGCCCATCGCCGCTTCGGTTTCATCGTCCCACAGTCCGACGTCGGCGTAAGTGATACGTCCTTCCGGCGCGACCGCAGCGGCCTCGATGGTGAGGATGCCCGCGCCGGATTGGGCAAGGGTGCCCAGGTGGATCGTGTGCCAGTCGGTCATGCGACCGTGCTCGGCGGAGTACTGGCACATCGGCGCGATGACGATCCGGTTGGCGAGGGTCAGTTTGCCGACCTGAATCGGCTCGAAAAGCTTTGCCATGTCATTCCTCATGATCATGTCGCGGTCGGGGGGAGGGGGAATGCGTCCCGTGAGGAGGCGCGCGCAGCCGCGACGGGGAGCACTTGGGGATTGGCGGTATCAGAAAAAAGGGCTCCGCCGCACCAGCGGGGAGCCCTGAGGAGTAGAAATTGTTGCAGGCGTCAAAGAGAGCCTGGTCAAGCCCGATTGTCAGGCGGCCAGCTTCATCTCCATGCGCTCCCAGATCTCGACCAGCGCGTTGGTCAGGTCGCGCATCATGGCTTCCGTATGGGCCGGGCCGGGGGTGAAGCGCAGGCGCTCGGTGCCGCGCGGCACGGTCGGGAAGTTGATCGGCTGGACATAGGCGCCGTATTCGGCAAGCAGGATGTCGCTGATCTTCTTGGCCTTGACCGGATCGCCCACCATCAGCGGGACGATGTGCGTGGTCGAATCCATGACCGGCAGGCCCGCGTCGCGGAACATCTGCTTGAGCATGGCGGCCGAGCGCTGCTGGCCGTCGCGTTCCTCGCTCGAGCTCTTGAGGTGCTTCACCGAAGCAAGCACGCCCGCAACGAGGACCGGCGAGAGCGAGGTGGTGAAGATGAAGCCCGGGGCATACGAACGGATGCAGTCGATGATCTTGGTATCGGCCGCGATGTAGCCGCCCATGACGCCGAATGCCTTGCCCAGCGTGCCTTCGATGATGTCGATGCGGTGAGCCGCCTCGTCGCGGTCGGTGATGCCGCCGCCGCGCGGGCCGTACATGCCGACTGCGTGAACCTCGTCGATGTAGGTGAGGGCGTTGTACTTGTCGGCCAGGTCGCAGATCGCGTGGATCGGGGCGATGTCGCCGTCCATCGAATAGACCGACTCGAACGCGATCAGCTTGGGCACTGCGGGATCGGTTTCGGCCAGAAGTTCCTCGAGGTGTTCGAGATCGTTGTGGCGGAAGACCTTCTTTTCGCAGCCCGAATTGCGGATGCCCGCGATCATGCTGGCGTGGTTGAGTTCGTCCGAGAAGATGATGCAGCCGGGCAGCAGCTTGGCCAGCGTCGACAGCGTGGCGTCGTTCGAGACGTAGCCGGAGGTGAACAGCAGCGCGCCCTGCTTGCCGTGCAGGTCGGCCAGCTCGCTCTCAAGCTCGATGTGATAGTGTGTGTTGCCGCCGATGTTGCGGGTGCCGCCCGAACCGGCGCCGACGTCGTGCAGCGCCTCTTCCATCGCTTCGATGACCTTGGGGTGCTGGCCCATCGCAAGGTAGTCGTTCGAGCACCAGACCGTGATCGGCTTCGGGCCGTTATGACCGGCGAAGCATCGTGCGTTGGGGTAGGCCCCCTTGTTGCGCAGGATGTCGATGAAGACTCGGTAGCGGCCTTCGGAGTGCAGGCGTTCGATGGCCTGGTCGAAAATGTGCTCGTAGTTCACGTAGGCGTTGTCCTGCGTTACTTGTGCCGGGCCTTCTACCCTATAGACGGCGGCCGTTTACATTATACTTCGGTTCATGACCAGTCAGTTGTCTCAGTCACCTTAATTGGAGAATCCGCGCTTTGCCGAGGTGAGCGCAGACGGTTCATGGCCCGATACGATGGTCATATGCGGAGCGGAGCGTGCCAGGGCATTGATCGTCATCAACCAGGAGACGATTTCCCTGCGCTCCGGCGCGCGCAAGTGGCCGGTGACCATGCGCGCCGGGGGCAGCACGTCCTTCCAGCTGCTGTCGATCATCGCGGCATCCCCGGTGAAGAGGAATTCGTGCCCGTCCGCAAGGCGGGTGTAGACCATGTTCGAAGCCACGGTGAGGCCGGTAAGCGGGATGACCACGACACCTGGCGCCACGGCTTGCGGCTCTTCCGTCTTGGCCGCGAACATCTCCCTGGCGCGCAGCAGGCTGAATCCGTCGTTGGCATTGTGCAGCGGGTGGTTGACGAGCGCCAGTGAAAGGCTGGCCTTCCGAGCCGCCGTGTTGATCCGGCGCTCGGCCATGCTGTCGAAATCGCGGACATCGTATTGCTTGGCGACGGCGGCCGTCGGGCC
>NZ_CCBH010000215.1:0-7902 GCF_001368935.1 Novosphingobium sp. KN65.2 | reverse complement strand
GGCGCTGACGCCGGACAGAGTTCGAAGAGGCTCGACATGTAGCTGATTTGATCGAGGCAGACTTTGAGAAACCACTCGGCAAATCCCACCAGATGCGCTTCGGAAAGGTTTCCCCGGCCGTCGCGGTCTCCCTGGCGCGGTGCATCGGCCGAGGCCATGTATTTTCGATATTCTGTCCGGCCAGCCTCTCCCGGACCCAGCCCGCGTGCAAGCCCTCGAGATACCGACCATAGCCCGTGTGCGCCGATCCCTGCCTTGAGCGCCATGGCATGGCTCATCAACCGGCTAACCCGGCCATTGCCATCGGGAAAGGGGTGAATCCAATTGAACCGGTGGTGTGCTGTTGCCAGTGCCAGGATGCGCTTTGCTTTCCCGGCTCCCACTGCGGTCATGCGCATTCCATCTTTGGGTTCAAAGGCAAACCGCGAGAAGAAATAGTTCATGAATTCGGCCACTCTGGCCGACGATGGCGGGATGTGACGGCCGATCTGGACATCGTGCTCGGCACTTGATCGCCATTCGCCTGGCGTCATGACAAAGCTTCGATCTCCCCCCCGCACGGTGAGCATGTCGATCGAGGCATCCGCGTAGAAATCGCGGTGCAGTTTCAGGATAAAATCGGGGTCGGCAGGATCGGGAAGTTCGCCATGCACGGCAGCGCGATCGATGGCTTCCTGCACGCGGTAATGCGCTGCGGCTTCGGCCATGAGATCTCGTTGATCATCATCGCGTTCGCCGGCCAGCGCGCGCTCGATATCCCGAGGACGGGTGCGGTGCCCCTCGATGAGGTTGCTGTAATAGGTGTTCATCAATCGCACGAGGCTGGCGAGATGGAGTGCGGTCTGCGGATGAAGTGCTCGCCCGAGACCTTCGGCCTTGGCTGCTATTTCGGCGACCAGATCGGGCAAATCGCCGGCCGGTGCGTCGATCCGTGCAGGCTCAATCTGGGTGGGGGATTCGACGTTCATTGCCACAGGTTTGGCCGATCTTTCCAGCAGTTCTCTGATGCTCGCATTAGCCCAAGAATATCCGTTTTTCCAGTTTTATGCTTTGCTTTACTCTCTGTCTGATGGGCTATGGAGTGGCCATTTGGCCGGTCCTTTGGCCGATCTTCTGGCCGAAGTCCGCCATCCGTTACTGCGCGCAGCCTCAACGGGACCTACCTTTCCGTCGCACCTGACGCCCATTTCGCAACAGCAGGCAATCGAGCTGCGCTGATGCGTTCTGCCTATGGCCATCACGGCCATAGGAGATGTGTCATGGGATTATCAGAATTTGATCCCGCCGTTCACGAACGCGTTTCGTGGAACGCAGGGCGCAAAGTGGGACCTAAGCGCGCGCTCAAACCACGCCAGATCTGGGCGGTGCGTTTCTTTCTCGACCAGCACCGGCGCATTCGGGATCGGGCCCTTTTCGATCTTGCGATCGACAGCAAGCTACGCGGTTGCGACCTCGTGAAGATGAAGATCGGGGATATCGTCTGCGATCGGAAGATTCGAAACCGCGCTACCGTGGTTCAGCAAAAGACCGGGCGACCCGTCCAGTTCGAACTGATGGATGATGCTCGGGCAAGTCTTCTCAAATGGCTTGAGCTCCGGAGCGGCTCTTTGGAAGATTTTGTCTTCCCAAGTCGCACGAACCACGCCGCCCACATCAGCACGCGGCAATACGCGCGTCTCGTCGACGAATGGGTCACGGGAATTGGCTTGCCCTGCGAGGATTACGGCACGCATTCCCTGAGAAGGACCAAGGCATCCATCATCTACAAGGCCACGGGCAATCTCCGGGCAGTTCAGATCCTGCTCGGGCATACGAAGATCGAAAGCACGGTCAGGTACCTTGGGGTCGATGTGGAAGACGCCTTGGTTTTGGCGGAGGGCACCGAAATCTAGGATTTTCTGGCTCCCTGTTTAGGCGGGGAGCCAGAACCCTTCTGCTACGGGTAAGTCGCCGCGAATTGCGCCCTGATACACAGCGCCTACCGGCCCCGCCTTCGTATGGGGCAAGGATGAGCAGACCGTCCGCTCCTGAGGAGCGGAAATTGGCGCCTGAGCGACAATAATGGGTCGGTTTAGCCCGAGGGCAAACGCCGGACCTTGGGACTTTCCTGCCTTTCCTATGCCGTAGGATGAAGGTCAGCTCCTGCCAGAAGCCGACATTTGACCTCGGACCACGCAGGGTGGCGGTATGACTGCAACTAGCATGAATACGGGCCTGCAAGCTCAATCACCCGGCTCTGCTACTCCCACGAGATCACGCCGTCCGCCGAACGCCAGCTCGCTGGCCGGATCACTTTCTCATGGGCGATTCGGACTGACCTTATCTCCCCCTCGATCTCGCGCCGCCAATGCGCGAGGAAATCGAACAGCACCGGAAAATCCGGTGCTGCATCGTATTCCTGCCAGGCATAAATCTGCAGGAGCGAGGGGTGATCCGGCATGAAATAGCAGATTTCTGCCGTCGTCAGTCCGTATCCGTCCAGCTGAACCAGAAACGCGCGATCGGTCATTGCAACGTGGGCTGGCTGTCCGGGCCGTCGAGCGAGCGCAATGCGGCGAATACGTCGTCAACGGAAACCGGACCTTTGAGTTCGGGGGGCTGGCGCATCGCCGGCTGGTTTTCGACAGCATGCCGGTCGGATGCCCAGGACGCCAGGATGGCTCGCTTCACTTCGGGCTCAAGCGCGGGATGATGCGCTACATCGAATGGATGCAGGTAGCGTGCGAATGGTTGCGACATAGGAACATCCTCCTTTCTGCCTTGCCGCTGGTTACTCACTGCAGATTGCTCCGCTCGGCATATTTTGTGAGTCGATTTTAGACCGTCAAGACTCTGATAACGCGTCCGGAAAAACCCATTGGCAGTCGCAATCGGCGAGTGCCAAAAAATCTGGCTTGGACCTCTTGAAGCCGTCTCCAGCAAAACTAGATCGCCAAATGCCTCCTGCCGATCATCCGGGGGAGGCGCTGTAAGTCATTTCGCTTTGTAATGGAGGTTATGCATGCATTTCCGACCTTTGCACGATCGCGTGCTGGTTCGCCGTATCGAGGCCGAAGAAAAAACGGCCGGCGGTATTATCATCCCTGACACCGCCAAGGAAAAGCCGATGGAAGGCGAAGTCGTCGCCGTTGGCCCGGGTGCGCGTGATGATGCCGGGAGGCTGGTGGAACTCGCCGTCAAGGCGGGCGACCGCATCCTGTTCGGCAAGTGGTCCGGCACTGAAGTGCGGATCGATGGCGAGGACCTGCTCATCATGAAGGAGAGCGACATCCTCGGCATCATCGAAACCACCGCTGAGCTCAAGAAGGCGGCGTAAGCACAATACGTTGAAACTTCTGTTCAACCGAAAGAAGCATAGAAAGGAGCAGGCCAGATGGCTGCGAAGGAAGTAAAATTTGCGTCGGATGCGCGTGATCGCATGCTCCGCGGCGTGGATACGCTTGCGAATGCGGTCAAGGTTACTCTGGGCCCCAAGGGCCGCAACGTGGTGATCGAGAAGAGCTTCGGCGCGCCGCGCATCACCAAGGACGGCGTGACTGTCGCCAAGGAAATCGAACTCAAGGACAAGTTCGAAAATATGGGCGCACAGATGCTGCGCGAAGTCGCCAGCAAGCAGAACGACAAGGCGGGTGATGGCACCACCACGGCCACCGTTCTGGCCCAGGCCATTGTGCGCGAAGGTGCCAAGGCAGTTGCCGCCGGCATGAACCCGATGGACCTGAAGCGCGGTATCGACCTCGCCGTCGGCACCGTGGTCAAGGACCTCGAAAGCCATGCCAGGAAGGTGTCGGCCAACAGCGAGATTGCGCAGGTTGCCACCATCTCCGCCAATGGCGATGAAACCGTCGGCCGCATCCTCGCCGAAGCCATGGAGAAGGTCGGCAACGAAGGCGTGATCACGGTCGAGGAAGCCAAGAGCCTCGAAACCGAGCTGGAGTCGGTCGAGGGCATGCAGTTCGACCGCGGCTATCTCTCGCCCTATTTCGTGACCAATGCCGAAAAGCTGAAGGTCGAGCTGGAGGACCCCTATATCCTCATTCACGAGAAGAAGCTGTCGAACCTGCAGGCCATGATCCCGCTGCTCGAACAGGTCGTGCAGTCGGGCAAGCCGTTGCTCATCATCGCTGAGGATGTCGAGGGCGAAGCCCTGGCAACCCTGGTGGTCAACAAGCTGCGTGGCGGCCTCAAGATCGCGGCGGTCAAGGCACCCGGCTTCGGCGATCGCCGCAAGGCCATGCTGGAGGATATTGCCATCCTCACCGCCGGCAATGTGGTCAGCGAGGAACTCGGCACCAAGCTGGAAAATGTCACGATCGGCATGCTCGGCCGGGCCAAGAAGGTCATCATCGACAAGGACAACACCACCATCGTCGATGGTGCCGGTAACAAGGCCGACATCGACGCTCGGGTCAGTCAGATCCGCGCCCAGATCGACACCACGACCAGCGACTACGACCGTGAAAAGCTGCAGGAACGCGTGGCCAAGCTGGCTGGCGGCGTTGCCGTCATCCGCGTCGGCGGTGCCACCGAAGTCGAGGTCAAGGAGCGCAAGGACCGTGTCGATGATGCGCTGCATGCAACCCGTGCGGCAGTCGAGGAAGGCATTCTGCCGGGCGGCGGTATCGCACTACTCCGGGCGCTCAAGTCGCTGGAGGGCCTCAAGGCCGCCAATGACGACCAGCAGTCGGGTATCGACATCGTGCGTCGCGCGCTGCGCGCCCCGGCTCGCCAGATTGCCGAGAACGCGGGTGAGGACGGTGCCTATATCGTCGGCAAGCTGCTCGAAGGCGACGACTACAACCACGGCTTCAACGCCGCGACCGGCGAATATGAAGACCTGGTGAAGTCGGGTGTCATCGATCCGGCGAAGGTGGTGCGCACCGCACTGCAGGATGCGGCTTCGGTCGCCTCGCTGCTGATCACCACCGAGGCGCTGGTGGCCGAACTGCCCAAGGAAGACACGCCCGCACCGATGCCGGCGATGGATTTCTAACAGGGTGTGGAGAGCGCGGTCTCACGCTGCGCTCTCCCATCCTCAAGCGCACCGCTGGCGGCAGTGCCGCCTGGGCAGCTGCCGAGCAAGGCTGGCTCCAAACGCGGCAACATCGGAAAATCGGTCGAATGAGAGAGGAGGAGATGATGACCAACAGGTATATGGAGTATCTTTCACGCGAACATGCGCGGCTGGAGGACGAAATCCGGATGGAAAGCAAACGACCCCGGCCTGACGAAGTTCTGATTGCCCGCCTGAAGAAGCTCAAACTTGCGCTCAAGGACCAGATGCAAAGCTGGGCTTCCGATCACGCGAACAGCGATCGGCTGACCGCGTAAACGGATTGCATCCTATCAAAGTCTCTTCTGGAAGAAGGCCAGGCACACCTCTCTCGGTGCGCCTGGTTTTCTTTTTCAAAACATTGAAAACAAACAAACAAAAAATTTTTGGCCAGTCTTGAAACCAATTGCGCGTTTCCCAACTTAATCAGTACCGGATGCCATAACGGGTCCGGTTGGACAGAGGGCGTCGGCTCTTGGTTCACGGCGCCTCTCATGCCCAGATTGCTCAACAAGGAGGATTTGGAAATGAGAACTGCATTTGATTTGACCCCCTATCGCCGCTCGACGGTCGGCTTCGATCGGCTCTTCGATGCGCTCGAGAACAGCTTCCGCGCCGAGACGCAGGATAGCTACCCACCCTTCGACATCGTTCGCACTGGCGAGGACAGCTACCGGATCACTCTGGCGGTTTCTGGCTTCCGTCCGGACGAAATCGACATCACTGCACAGCAGAACCAGCTCATCATCTCCGGTCAGAAGACTGAGAGGGACGAAGACGGTGTGGATTTCGTTCATCGGGGTATCGCTGCCCGCGCGTTCGAGCGCCGGTTCCAGCTGGCCGACTATGTCGAAGTGCGCGGTGCGGACTATGAGCACGGCATGTTGACGATCTCGCTCCAGCGGATCGTCCCGGAATCGCTCAAGCCGCGCAAGATCGCCATCGGAAGCCGCGAACACGTCAATGACGACACGCCGCAGCTGACCGAAGACAAGGTGGCCTAAGCTCAATCATCGGGCAAATCCTCGGCGGGGTGGGTGCAATCGCACCTGCCCCGCTTGACGAAGCTTTGCCCAAACCAGTCGGTAAATAGGAGGAATGTCGAGATGGCTATCGTCTTTGGCTCAGCAATGAATAAACGGCAGCTCCGGCGGCTTCATTTGAGCGAGTGTATGGCC
Organism: Novosphingobium sp. KN65.2; assembly: GCF_001368935.1. Classification (NCBI taxonomy): domain Bacteria; kingdom Pseudomonadati; phylum Pseudomonadota; class Alphaproteobacteria; order Sphingomonadales; family Sphingomonadaceae; genus Novosphingobium; species Novosphingobium sp. KN65.2. The sequence goes on along the minus strand of NZ_CCBH010000215.1, from coordinate 1,671 downwards.
GAGATGTTCGCGGCTTCTGTCCGGGTGCTGAGAGCCACACCAACGGCAGGTTTTGGCGTGAACGGTCCTTCATGATGGTTGATGGGAACGACAGGGTCTGGTCGCGAGCTGCCGAAATTGCGGACGGTCCGCACCTGGGACTGAAAATTGGCGCCTGAACGGCCACAAAGGGTCGGCCCCGGAAGCCGAAACCGACGCATCCGAATGTCTGCTATTCCATTTGTACGCCCCTGACCTGCGGTTCCGGGCAGTCCGACCAAGCTGACGATTTCACCTATGTGTCATTTTGCAACCGAAGTGCCCGACACTTGATTGCAACACAAGGCATCTCAATCACCGGGCAGCAGTCATCAAGATCTCCCTAGTCGTAGTGGAAGCGGCATTGCGCGATTTCCAGTCGTTGCGCAGCGCCCGCTCCTTCTACTCGATAGACGAGCCTATCCGCCTGATTGATGCGACGTGACCACCAGCCCTGCAACGTCCCCTTCAACGGCTCGGGTTTCCCGGTCCCTTTGAATGGCGTGCGCCTGCATTGCTCGATAAGGGTGTTGAGGCGTTCCAGCGTGTTTGGGTCATTGTTGACCCAATGCTGATAGTCGTCCCAGGCTTGATCTGAAAAGACGATCTTCACGGTTTGTGTAATTCGCGTTCCGTACCGTCAGATGACTCCAACTGAGCGATCGATGCGCGCAAGCGCCCTGTGTTCGTCGGGGTCGACAAAAGGTGCATCGTCTCTTCAATCGCGTTCCAATCCGAAAGCGACACCATGACGACGGATTCCCCCCGCTGCCGAGTCAGGATGACGGGCGTGCGGTTCGCCGTTACGTTATCCATGACGCCCTTAAGGTTTGCGCGAGCGTCAGTGTAGGTCACAACATCCACGATGCTCTCCTAAGTTCATGCAGATTTCCTATGTACAAATTTCTGTACAAAGGCAAGCCTGAATTAGTCTTGAATGCCGTGTGCAAACCAGCCCCTTGGCCGTCCCTGGCAAGGGCTGTCGCTGCGCTCCTGGGTAGGTCAGCGCCTCTCGCACCTTTCGGGTCGCAGGAGATCATAGATACTGTCGTCGAGAAACATGTGCGTGCCACCGGTGCCGATAACTTCAGCCGGGTCGTGACCGAACTCGAGCGGGCAGGGTGCGTGGCGCGCTACTATGAGGGCTACCGCACCAATCATGCGAACAGAGGGGGCTTGCGCAACCTCGTGTGCGTTCTCGATGTCGATGTTTCCGCCGCACTGCGCCGGCGAGACATGCTGGTTTGATGTGGGATCGGCAGGGCAGGGGGCCCCAAGCAGACTTCCCAAAGTAGCGTGCTGTCGTCTTGAATCCGATTGTCCGTGATCTCTCGCTTGCCGAGCGATACCGTCCTTGCCACTTTACTGACATAAGCTGCACGATTGCAGGCAAGCGCCAAGCTGCCGGTTCTCGCGTTGATGGCTGGAGGCAAAGATGTCGGAAAATGAGCAATGCGCTCCTGTACTGCTGAGCGATCTCATCGAAGCCGTCGAATTTGTCAGCGCCTCATCTTTCGACGAGCATCATGCCTATATCTGTCGCCGGACAGGGCGAACCCACCTTGTTTCCGAGTTTCTGGATCTTGATGATGATGCCGAGGCATTGCCGGATGATCCGGAAGAATGCGGATATATTGCGGTGCCCCATCGCCG
>NZ_CCBH010000214.1:0-10229 GCF_001368935.1 Novosphingobium sp. KN65.2 | reverse complement strand
GGGGGGGGGGGCTTTTTTGTCGTTGGGATCCGGGGCGTATCAGCGCGTCAAGACTGGGTAACTTACGGCATCTCGGACATGATCCGGAACGGCTCATGTCTCTCTTTGCTTCACTAGAAAGTGGACCCTTGGCGTAGGTCCGGGATGCCGACTGGACTCGTTGTAGCCGTGCTAGTGGATCACCACCGCACTGATGCGGTGATAGAATGGCCGGTGCGGCGTGCGGCCATGGCTGATGTTGTCGAACAGGCCCGCGCCCACGCTGGGTAGCAGCGACTGGATCAGTCGGACTTCCTCGACCTGTCGTACATCGATTCGCACGTGGAGCTGCCCGTCAAAGTCGAAGCTGACATCGGCATTGGGCGGACAGACTTCGCGAAGCATTACCAGCAGCTTGCCCAGTTCGGCGGCTATGTCGAGTGACGTTGCCGGCTTTGGAAGCCGTTCTCCTCCATCGGTCAAAACGCGTAAAGATCGTGCCATTTACGCCTCCCTGTTTCCTGCTTGTGGATTGGATCAAACAAGCGGGATCAAGGAAAGCGACAAGATGGCGTAGTCTCAAATTGGTATTTGAGCCGCGCCAAGCGTTAATGTCGTCTGCGTACCGCAGTCCGCGCGACTGGACCACGCCAGGGTTTTCTCAGCCCCTGAAGTTGTCCTTGGCGTTCCTGAGCGCTGCAAACGTTGCTACGGCATCGCCGCCGCCCCAACGCGCCTGCAGTTTGGGATCGTCTGCGCGCAGGAAGGGATTGGTCGCCAATTCGCGTTCCAGCTTCATTGGCACCGTCGGCTGATTGTGGGCGCGGTGCTTCATGATCTCTTCGACATAGCTTGCCAGTTCGGCATTGTCGGGATCGGCGTGGACCGCGAACTTGGCATTGGCCGCAGTATACTCATGCGCGCAATAGAGGATTGTTTCGGGGGGAAGGGCCTTCACCCGCTTCAGGCTCGCCCAGAATTGGGCCGGCGTGCCTTCGAACATGCGGCCGCAACCCAAGGCAAAGACGGTATCGCCGACGAAGGCGATGCGTGCGCCGGGAAGGTGGTAGGCGACATGGCCCAGGGTGTGTCCGCCGACATCGATGACACAGGCCTTGCGGTCGCCGATCGTGACGACGTCGCCCTGGCCTACCGTACGGTCCACCCCGGCGATCTTGCCAGTCTCGCCAGCGGGCGCTGTGATCCTGCAGTTGGTGATGCGCTTGATCGTCTCATTGCCGCCGGCATGGTCAGGGTGCCAGTGGGTGTTCCAGATCTGCGTAATCTGCCAGCCCTTCTTGCCTGCCTGCCGCAGGTATTCGTCTGCATCCGGGGTGTCGATGCAGACGGTTTCCGCGCTGTCGTGGTCGTGCAGAAGGAAGCCATAGTTGTCGGACAGACAGGGGAACTGGTGAACTTCGAGCATCGCGATCTCTCCTGTCGATCAATGTAGCGATGATGTCCGTAATCGGAAGTGTTCGGCAAAGCAAAAGCCCGCCCGGATCGCTCCGGACGGGCTCTTGGTGATGTGGTTACGGTGTCCCTGACGGGACGCCCGAGAATCAACGATTCTTGAGCGCTTCGCCGAGGATGTCGCCGAGCGACGCACCCGAGTCCGACGAACCGTACTGCTCGACCGCTTCCTTCTCTTCGGCCAGCTGACGGGCCTTGATCGAGAAGTTCGGCTTCTTCGAGCGGTCGAAACCGGTGACCATGGCATCGACCTTCTGGCCGACCTGGAAACGGTCCGGACGCTGTTCGTCGCGGTCGCGGCCGAGGTCCGAACGCTTGATGAAGCCGGTGGCGCCATCTTCGCCGGCCTGGACTTCCAGGCCGCCGTCGCGGACTTCGAGAACGGTGACGGTGACGGTTTCACCGCGGCGCAGGGTGCTGCCAGCAGCGGCGATGCCAGCGGCCGGAGCGCCACGCTCAAGCTGCTTCATGCCGAGGCTGATGCGTTCCTTCTCGACGTCGACGTCGAGAACCACGGCCGAAACCTGCTCGCCCTTGCGGTGCAGGGCCAGGGCGTCCTCGCCCGAGATGCCCCACGCGATGTCCGACATGTGGACCATGCCGTCGACGTCGCCGTCCAGGCCGATGAACAGGCCGAATTCGGTAGCGTTCTTGACTTCGCCCTCGACCTGCGAGCCGACCGGGTGCTTCTCGGCGAAGGCTTCCCAGGGGTTCTGCTGAGCCTGCTTGAGGCCGAGCGAGATGCGGCGCTTGTCGGAGTCGACCTCGAGCACCATGACTTCGACTTCCTGCGAGGTCGAAACGATCTTGCCCGGGTGGACGTTCTTCTTGGTCCAGGACATTTCGGACACGTGGACGAGGCCCTCGATGCCCGGCTCCAGTTCCACGAAGGCGCCGTATTCGGTGATGTTGGTGACGGTGCCGCTCAGCTTCACGCCGACCGGGTACTTGGCGGCGGCGCCTTCCCACGGATCGCTCTCGAGCTGCTTCATGCCCAGCGAGATGCGCTGCGTGTCGGTGTTGATGCGGATGATCTGGACGGTGACGGTGTCGCCGATGTTGATCACTTCGCTCGGGTGGTTGACGCGCTTGTAGCTCATGTCGGTGACATGGAGCAGGCCGTCGATGCCGCCGAGGTCAACGAACGCACCGTAGTCGGTGATGTTCTTGACGACGCCGTCGATGACCTGGCCTTCGCTCAGCTTGTCGATGAGTTCGCTGCGCTGTTCGGCGCGGGTCTCTTCGAGGACGGCGCGGCGCGACACGACGATGTTGCCACGGCGACGGTCCATCTTGAGGATCTGGAAGGGCTGCGGCACGTCCATCAGCGGGGTGACGTCGCGCACGGGGCGGATGTCGACCTGCGAGCCGGGAAGGAACGCAACGGCGCCGTCGAGGTCGACGGTGAAGCCGCCCTTGACGCGGCCGAAGATCACGCCTTCGACGCGCTTGCCTTCGCCGAATTCGTTTTCGAGCTTGTCCCATGCGGCTTCGCGGCGGGCGCGGTCGCGCGACAGCATCGCTTCGCCGTCGGCGTTCTCGACTCGGTCGACGTAGACTTCGACTTCGTCGCCGACCTTCAGGCCGTGCTCGGCTTCACCGCGCGCGAATTCGCGCAGCGGCACGCGGCCTTCGCTCTTGAGACCGACGTCGATGACGGCCTTGTCGTTTTCGATGGCGGTGATGGTGCCCTTGACGACACGGCCTTCGAAGCCGTCATCGGCGACGCCGCCGAGCTGATCGTCAAGCATTTTCGCGAAATCGTCGCGAGTCGGATTGGCAGAAGTAGCCATTATCAGGTCTTTCCTGTTCAACGATTTTTCCGGCCAGGCGGTTGAATCCGCCGGTCTTTTCTCCGCTCACCGCCCCATGCGATGACCGGGCCAAAGGGCCGAACTGCCGCGGCGGCCGAATGCCGGTCACGGCGTCCTCAAGGCCGCAAGGGCCTGTCGGACCGGCGGCCACTACGCCCCGGGGGGGCAAAATGCAAGGGAAATGGGGCCTTGCGCGGCCGTCAGGCGTCGGCGCGATCCATGGCTGCATCGACGGCTGCGATCGCTGCGGCGATGGCCTCTTCGCGGCGCAGGCTGGAGGTGTCGATCAGCACGGCATCGTGCGCGGCGACGAGCGGCGAATCCGCGCGATTGCGATCGCGTTCGTCGCGTGCGGCAAGGTCCGCGGTAATGGCCTCCAGCGAGACCTCGCGACCCTGTTCCAGCATTTCGTGGAAGCGGCGCTGGGCCCGGGCTTCGACCGAGGCGTCGATGAACAGCTTCGCGTTCGCCTCAGGTGCGATGACGGTGCCGATGTCGCGTCCGTCGAGCACGGCGCCGCCTTGCTGGAGGGCGAAGGCACGCTGGCGTTCGTAGAGGGCGCTGCGCACCGGGGGGTGGATGGATACGCGGCTTGCCAGGCCCCCGGTCGCTTCGGAGCGCAGTTCGGGATCGTCGAGCAGGCTGTCTGGAAAGGCGCAGGCGGCAAGGGCGGCTTGCGGATCGTCGGGGTTGCCGCCGTTCAACATGACCTGGCGGCCCACGGCGCGGTAAAGCAGCCCGGTGTCGAGATGCGGCAGTCCGAAGTGAGCGGCGAGGGCCCTGGCGATAGTGCCCTTGCCCGAGGCGGTTGGTCCGTCGACGGCGATAATCATGGCGCTGCCTTTGGCCTTTCGCGAAAGGCTAGGCAAGGTCAGCGATCGAAATCGTCCAGTTCCGGGCTGTCGCGTCCGTAGAGTTCGGCGAGTTCGGCTTCGTAGTTCCACGAGTGCCGGACAAGCCAGACGAGTAGCGGGAGGAGCACGCCGAGCGGCGCGGTAAATGCGGCGATCAGGAGCGTTGCCGGGACCAGCACAAGCAGCGGAGCCTGCGCTATCGCGCGCCGCATGCGCCAGACCGCTTGGGCGGCCATTGTGACAATGTCCCCGTCGCCGGGTCGCGCCAGTCGCATCGCAAGTCCCCTGTTTCGCCAGGGACCCTACGCGAGGTGGGTTACCGAATTGCTTAGTTCTGCCTCGCACCGCTTCCGGGGCCGCGATTGCGCACGGCCTTGATGAGACCCCAAATCGCAATCGCTGCCCAGAATCCCTCGAGCACGAGCGATGCCGGATTGAGGTTTACCAGCAGGGAAACCGTCAGCAGGCACGCCCCCAGCAGGTTCACGCCGTGCTGGACGAAGGGATTCGGCCGTTCCCGGCCGGTGATGTAGGCGTAGGCGAAGATGATGCAGGCCATCCCCGCGAAGCCGAGGGTGTTGGCCAGTTGCGAGGAGATCGGCAGGATCACGCGACCAGCCCGGCCAGCATCGATTCGAAGACCGGGAAGCTGGTGGCGATCGGACGAGTGTCGTCGACTTCCACACCGCTGCGGCTCACGAGCCCCGCCACCGCCATGGACATCGCGATGCGGTGGTCGAGGTGCGTGGCGATGGCCGCGTCCGTGCCGGCAAGCGCTTCGCCGCCGGTGCCTTCGATCACGAGGCCGTCCTCGCGCTCCTCGATCCGCGCGCCCGCTGCCTTGAGGGCGGTAGCCATGACCGCGAGGCGGTCCGATTCCTTGACGCGCAGCTCGTCTAGGCCGCTCGTCGTCGTTGTGCCCTCGGCCAATGAGGCCGCGACGAACAGGACGGGGAACTCGTCGATCATCGAGGGTGCGACCTGCGGATCGACCTCGATCCCCTTGAGGACCGAGTGCCTGACCAGCAGGTCGGCAACCGGCTCGCCGCCCACTTCGCGCGGGTTTACCTCGGTGATGTCGCCGCCCATCTGGCGCAGGACGGAGACGAGGCCCGCGCGCGTGGGATTGAGGCCGACGTTCTCGATCAGCACTTCGCTGCCCGGAACGAGGAGGGCGGCCACGATGAAGAAGGCGGCAGACGAAGGATCTCCCGGAACGTCGATGACCTGCGGGCGCAGTTCCGCTTCGCCGGTCACGGTAATGATGCGCGTGCCGTCGGGCTCAACTTCGACATCGAGCTGGGCGCCGAATCCCCGCAGCATGCGTTCCGAGTGGTCGCGCGTGGGTACGGGCTCGATGACCGTGGTCTTGCCCGGCGTGTTCAGCCCCGCGAGCAGAACTGCGCTCTTCACTTGCGCGGAGGCGACGGGCAGGCGGTAGGTGATCGGCACCGCGGGCGATGTGCCCTTGAGGATCAGCGGCAGGCGTCCGCCCTCGCTCGCTTCGAAGCTGGCGCCCATTTGCGAGAGGGGGGTGATGACGCGGCCCATCGGGCGCTTCGACAGGCTGGCGTCGCCGATGAAGGTTGCGGTGATGGGGTGGCTGGCGATCAGGCCCATCAACAGGCGGGTCGAAGTGCCCGAGTTGCCCATGTCGAGCGGCGCCCGGGGCTGGAGCAGGGCGCCTACGCCCACGCCGTTGACCACCCATTCTTCGCCGGAGGCACTGTCGCCCACGCGTTCGACCGAAGCGCCCATTGCCCGCATCGCCGCAGCCGTCGCCAGCACGTCCTCGCCTTCCAGCAGGCCGGTCACGCGCGTTTCGCCCACGGCCAACGCGCCCAGCATGATCGAGCGGTGGCTGATCGACTTGTCCCCGGGGACGCGAATCCGGCCCTTCAGCGGGGCGTTAGGCATGAAGCGGCGGGGGCGCATGGCGGCGGCGTCGGCGTGGCTCACGATGGAACTTCTTTCGGGCTAACAGGGGCTGCAAAAACGCGCGGCTTTTGACAGCGCGGGCCGCCTATGGCAAGGCGCGCGCCCTGATGCGGCCGGCATGCTTGATTTTGCGCGCCTGTCCCACCATCAAGACACGGAATTTACGCCCGGCTCCTTCGGGCCGGAAAGATGAGGACGTTTCATGGCAAAGCCTGAGTGGGGCGCCAAGCACGGCTGCCCGAAATGCGGCACGCGCTTTTATGACCTGGGCAAGGATGACCCGGTTACCTGCATTGAGTGCGGCAACGAGTGGCATCCGGAACCGGTGCTGAAGTCGAAGCAGCCGATTCCCTATGAGGAAGTTCAGAAGAAGGAAGGACCCGAGCAGGAAGACTCGGATCTGGCCGATGACGATCTGGACATCGATGACGACGGCGATTCGCCCGACAACGACGTCGACCTGGGCGGCGACGACGATCTCGGCATCGGCGCAGGCGGCGACGACGACGATCGCGACGACTAAGCGCGCGGCTTGAAGAAATTCGCGGGCGTGGCGAAAAAAATTCTACGCTCGCAAATTTCTCTCTTGCCAACCGGGAAGCCCCCCACTAGAGGGCGGCCTCCCAAGCGGAGGCGACGCTGACGCAAGGGAAACGGATCGAACCTCCCAGGCTCGATCTGCTGAAATGGACGGGGCCGTAGCTCAGCTGGGAGAGCGCTACAATGGCATTGTAGAGGTCAGGGGTTCGATCCCCCTCGGCTCCACCATTTCACCATATGAGTTTCGCGTGATAGCGATACGCTGGCCGACGAGGTTTCGTCCGCCGGCGTTTTTCGCGTAAATGTCACGGCACGCCGGTCAGCGAGGTTTCGCCTACCGGCGTTTTCGGCGTTCTGGCGGGCCGATGGCTTGCCAAAAGTGGAGTTTGGCCATGTTCGACAGCCTTTCCGATCGTCTCGGCGGCGTGTTCGACAAGCTGCGTGGTCGCGGCGCGCTCAAGGAGCAGGACGTCCGCGATGCCATGCGCGAAGTGCGCATCGCGCTCCTCGAGGCCGACGTGGCCCTCCCGGTCGTTCGCCGTTTCGTCGATCAGGTCACCGAAAAGGCCGTAGGCCAGTCGGTCCTGCGCTCGGTCACACCGGGCCAGCAGGTCGTCAAGATCGTCAACGATGCCCTGGTCGAGATGCTCGGCGGCGATACGACGCCCGAGCTCGATCTCAACGCCACTCCGCCGGTCGTCATCATGATGGTCGGTCTGCAGGGCTCGGGTAAGACCACCAGCACCGCCAAGATCGCCAAGCTGCTCAAGGAGAAGCACGGCAAGAAGGCGATGATGGCCTCGCTCGACGTCAACCGTCCGGCGGCGCAGGAACAGCTCAAGGTTCTGGGCGAGCAGGTCGGCGTTGCCACCCTGCCGATCATCGCCGGGCAGCAGCCCACCGAAATCGCCACCCGCGCGATGCAGTCGGCAAAGTTGCAGGCGATCGACGTCCTCCTGCTCGACACGGCCGGCCGTCTCCACGTCGACCAGCAGTTGATGGACGAGATGAAGGCCGTTGCCGCCATCTCGAATCCGCGTGAGACCCTGCTCGTCGTCGACTCATTGACGGGCCAGGACGCGGTCAACGTGGCGCAGAGCTTCGCGGGCGAAGTCGACCTGACCGGCGTCGTGCTGACCCGCATGGACGGCGATGCCCGCGGCGGTGCGGCGCTGTCGATGCGCGCGGTCACCGGCAAGCCGATCAAGTTCGCCGGTACCGGTGAAAAGGCCGATGCGATCGAGGTGTTCCACCCGAGCCGCGTCGCCAACCGCATCCTTGGCATGGGCGACGTCGTCAGCCTCGTCGAGAAGGCAGCCGAATCGGTCAAGGTCGAGGAAGCCGAGGCGCTGGCCAAGCGCATGGAGCAGGGCAAGTTCGACATGAACGACCTGCGCACCCAGCTGCGCCAGATGCAGAACATGGGCGGTCTTGGCATGCTTGCGGGGATGATGCCCGGCATGAAGAAGGCCAAGGCGGCGATGCAGCAGTCGGGCATGGACGACAAGGTCCTGCTGCGCATGGACGCGATCATCGGTTCGATGACGCCCAAGGAGCGAGCGAACCCCGCGCTGCTCAACGCCAAGCGCAAGATCCGCGTCGCCAACGGTTCGGGTACCCAGGTCCAGGACGTCAACAAGCTGCTGAAAATGCACATGGAGATGTCCAAGGCCATGAAGCAGATCAAGAAGATGGGCGGCCTCAAGGGGCTTGCCGCGATGTTCGGCAAGGGCGGCCTCGACGGCGCCATGCCGGGTCTTGGCGGCAAGGGCCTCGGTCCCGGCGCGGGCGGGTTGCCCGGGCTCGGCGGAGCCGGTCAGCCCGATCTCAGCAAGTTTTTGAAGAAGTAATTTTTACAGAATTTGACAGAAAGGTAGAACAATGTCCGTAGCTATCCGTCTTTCGCGCGGTGGTGCCAAGAAGCGCCCGTACTACAAGGTCGTCGTGTCCAACTCGCGCGCTCCGCGCGACGGCAAGTACCTCGAGCAGGTTGGCACCTACAACCCGCTGCTCGCCAAGGACGACGAGAACCGCGTTCGCCTGAACGAAGACCGCGTGCGCTACTGGCTCGGCGTTGGCGCCCAGCCGACCGATCGCGTTGCCCGTATGCTCGACAAGGCCGGCATCATGGAACGCGCCGCAACCAACAACCCCAAGAAGGGTGAGCCGGGCGACAAGGCCAAGGAACGCGCCGAAGAGAAGGCTGAGAAGCTGCGTGAGGCCGAAGAGGCCGCCAAGGCTGCTGCAGAAGCTCCGGCCGAGGAAGCATCGGCTGCCGAGGAAGCTCCCGCTGCCGAAGCGACCGAGGAACAGACCGAAGGCTGAGTCCGCATAGGACCGACCTGTGGCTGATAACGACCGCCCGGTCACGCTGGCTGCCGTCTCCGGCGCCCATGGCGTGACGGGCGAAGTCCGCCTCAAGCTGTTCGGTGAAGGCGTGGCGGCGCTCAAGCGCTACCGCGCCTTCAACGATTCGGCGCTCACGCTCAAGAAGCTGCGCGACGACGGGAAGGGTGGCGCGATCGCCCGCTTCGAGGAAGTGGCTGACCGCAACGCCGCCGAGAAGCTGCGCGGCACCGCGCTCACTGTGCCTCGCTCGGCCATGCCCGCGCTGGAGGATGGCGAGTACTATTTCGCGGACCTTATCGGCCTTGCTGCCTTCTCCGATACCGGCGAAGCGCTCGGTACTTGTGTCGCGGTGGAGAACTTCGGAGCCGGCGACGTCGTCGAGATCGAGCGACCACCGGGCGAAGACGGCAAGCGCCGCCGCTTCATGGTCCCGATGATCGAGGCTGCCGTGCCCCGATGGGATCACGAGAAGCTGGTGATCGCCGCCGCATTCGCGGAAGAATGAACAGGAGAAGGCCGCGCCTCGTGCGCGGCCTTCTTCGTTTCCCGACCTGATGAATGCTTGGGCGCGCCGTGGCGTCTATCTGTTCGACGTTTCAGGCGATGGCGCTCGCGCAAATCGCCTGCGTTGCGCTGACGGCATGGCCGGGCACCGGGTAGGTGATCGCGGCCAGACCAAGCAGCAGCACGGCGAGGCTGGTTCCGGCCGACATGCCCCCGATAACCGCGATGCCGGTCAAGCGGGCCTTGCGGGAAAGTGCCGTCTCTTCGCAGGGCTCATAAGCCTTGCCTATTGCATCTTCGTTTCCCGACCGGGGACGAAGGCGCCGCGCCAGTCGCGACAATACCCGCTCCAGATCGCCGGTAAATCTGGCATGGCCGGCGTTCCAATCCCTGATGAAGTGTTCGTCCTGCATGGTCCTGCTCCTTCTTTGGAGGACTGTCCTGTCCCCATCCTGATGCGCCTGCAGGTGCCGCTAGGCCAACAAAAGCACTGGCGGAGGGTATAAGGCTGACTTATGATTGCAGGATGGACCCGCTCCCTCCGCTCACCGCAGTGCGCGCCTTCGAAGCGGCCGGACGCCTCGAGAATTTCTCGCGCGCGGCGGAAGAGCTCGGAATGACGCAGGCGGCGGTCAGCTATCAGGTGCGCCAGTTGGAGGACCGGCTCGGGCGCTCTCTCTTCGTGCGCGAGAAGGGCAGGGTGCGCCTGTCCGAGGCGGGGCATCGGCTGGGCCCCCCCCCCCCGGCCGGCCCCCCCCGGGGGGCGGCGGGTCGGCAA
>NZ_CCBH010000213.1:0-14755 GCF_001368935.1 Novosphingobium sp. KN65.2 | reverse complement strand
AAATCCTACCCCCGCAACCAAGCCTTTGCCAAAATCCTGCATCCCTCCGGCAGCGCCAATGGCAGTGCGTTCGACGTGCATGTCGCGCGAAAGGCCGGCCATCCACAATCATTCTACCTGCCGGACACAAGTCTCTTGCGCGACGGGGCAAAGGCGCTCATCGAAACGGGATCGGGGCCATTACTTCGTAGGCACGTCCCGGCTGAGAGACCTCCCGCGCTCCCGCTTACAGCAGGAGCGCGTCCCATGCGGTTCTCGGCCAGTTCTCCGGAAAATCAGTGCGCATGCCGCCAGTCGCCGGATTGGGGCCTGCCCTTTGAGTCCTCGTGCTCCCACCATTTCCTCCCAGACATGCGATCGACCGGACCCGAGCCGTGTTCGATGCAACCTCCCCAAGGAGCGTTCATGACAGAAGACGATGTGCTGGTCGGCACGGCCCATGTGCCCGAAGGTGTCGAACTGAGGCTGGTGCAGCACGGCGACGGCTTCACCATCCTGCTTGAAGACAATGAACTGATGAGCACCGAGGCGAGCCATTCGGAAGAAGCCCTGGCAACGATGACCTGCGCCCGGCTTGGCGACCGCGAGGCGGTGCACATGCTGGTGGGTGGTTATGGCATGGGCTATACGCTGCGCGCCGCCCTGCGCGCCCTGGGTGACGATGCGAGCGTCGTCGTGGCGGAGATCGTGCCCGAGATCATCGAATGGGCGCTGGGTCCCATGCGCCATATCACAGCGGGCTGCCTCGACGACCACCGCGTGATGCTGGTGAAGGAAGACCTCGCCATGCTGATCGACGCGGCGCGCGAGGGCTACGATGCGATCCTGCTCGATGTCGACAACGGGCCCGAAGGACTGACCCGCAGGCAGAACGATCTGCTTTATTCGAAGTCGGGCCTGGAAAGGACCATGCAGGCGCTGACCCCCGGAGGGATCGCCGCCATCTGGTCGGCATGGCCCGATCCGGCTTTCACCGCGCTGCTCGAGGATGTCGGGTTCGAGGTCTCGGTGGTCATGGTGACGTCCGAGCCCGATGGCAAAGGCCACCAGCATGTCATCTGGTTTGCCCGCAAATGCGAAAAGGCACTGGCGACCGTGGCCCGCGACGCAGATGCTGGCGATCGGGTTCTCGATCTTTGCCGTGAATGACGGCGCCAGTCTGCCTGTCGCGGTCGGCCCGACCTGCGACATTGGTCGGGTAAGGGGGCTTGAGGCTTTGAGTACGCTGCGAATTACGGTAAATGCGGTGACTTGAGACAACGGAACGGCGCTGGTAGTAAAGCTTATGTCGAATTGTGACCTTTGCGTCGTTCGTAACCGGGCGATTTGCGCATCACTCGACGCGAAGGAGCTTGTAGCTCTCAATGCGATCGGTCGTACACGCACGATCACGCCCGGTGAATCGCTGATCTGGGAAGGCGAGGATTCGGTCCTCGTCGCCAATGTCATCGAGGGCGTGCTCAAGCTTTCGACCAATACTGAAGACGGACGGGAACAGATCGTTGGCGTCGTCTATCCGTCGGACTTCATCGGCAGGCCCTTCGGCGGGACATCGGGACATGGCGTCACCGCTTTGACGGATGCGAAGGTCTGCGTGTTCTCGCGACGGGATTTCGACGCATTCGCGCGTGAGCATCCGGAACTGGAGCACAAGCTGCTCGAACGAACGTTGGGCGAGCTCGATCGCACACGGCGCTGGATGCTGCTGCTGGGGCGCAAGTCCGCTTCGGAAAAGATGGCCAGCTTCCTGATCGAGATGGCAGAGCGTCTCAACGGGTCGGGCTGCCGCATCGATTTCGACAAGCCCAACCAGAGGCATCTTACCCTGCCGTTCTCGCGCCAGCAGATCGCAGACGTCCTGGGGCTTACGATCGAGACGGTCAGCCGCCAGTTCACCCGGCTCAGGAACGAAGGCGTGATCGACCTGCCTTCGCGCCGCGACGTGACCATTCTCGATTACGACGCGCTCGTCGCCGAAGCCGGCTGACACCGCGTCAGGCTAGCGCCTCGCGCAGTGTTTCCGGCATGCTTTCGTAATGCCTGCGTTCCTGCTTGGGAGCGAGATCGAAAGCATTCACGTAGTGTTCGAAGCGGTCGCGGACCGTGTCGCTCTCCAGCCCGAACGCCGACAGGTCATAGCGATGGCGCTGCCAGCGATGCTGGCTGCGCGCCTTGCGGACATAGCGGCGCATGCGGGGCAGGGCCGGGGCGATCTCCATGCCGAGAAAGCGGTAGATTCGTTCCATGACGGCTTCCCAGTCTGAGTCCATTTCGCGGTAATGAACGTCGATCCGCTGGCTCGGGTGGATGCGGCTGCGCGCGGCCTGCATCCGGTCGATCTGCAGGCCGGTCTTCTCGAGCCACTGCTTGCCGATCCAGTGGGGATCGGCTTCATCGCTGTGAATGGTCATTTGGTTCCACACGAGCGAGCAACTGCTGCCAACGACGCGTCCGGGATCGCGATGGATGAAGATCAGCCGCGCCTTGGGGAAGACCTGCATGAGCGCGGGAAGATCGAGCATGTGCTGCGGAGTCTTGAGCACCCACGGCTTGCGCGAACGGCCGCCGCGCGCCCAGCGCACCAGCCGCAGCAACCGGGCGACATGCTGGTAGGCAGGCGTTGCATCTTCGCCTTCGGTCCAGCGCGCGTAGCTGGGCACGCGCCATTGCGCTTCGTGCTTCATGCCCCACGCGGACGCGACCAGCAGTCCCAGTTCCTCTTCCGGCTCGTAGGGACCGGTGGGATGAATGACGGCCGTGCGCGGATTGAGATGGTGCACGGTCTTGAGCAGGAGACCCGCCTGCCGCGGGCGCCTGTCCTTGCGCCCGGGGCGATAGCCGGGCCGGGGCACGGGGCAGACGGTTTCGAAGAAGCGCAGGTGTTCGAACCGTTCGTCGGCCGCAAGCAGGCGATGCAGCCGCGTCGTGCCCGATCGCATCGGTCCGACGACGATCACCGGCGGAACGAGCGGTTCGGACAGGATTTCGCGCTCGCTCTTGAACCATTGCTGCGCCCAGAGACGCTCGCGCATGACCTTGAGGAATTGCCCCGTCGCCGCGAAGTGCCCGATCGGGTTGAGTGCGGCTTCCGCCTTCAGTGCTTCCACGAGGACTTCCAGAGGTTCAAGGAACCAGGGATCGCCGAAATCGTCGAGCCCGGTCTGCGCGCGCGCGATCGAACAGAGCTCCTGCACGTCCAGTTTGACTTGCGGCATGATGGAGCAGGCATCGAGGCCGGTCAGGAAGCGGTTGGCGACGCCCACGAGCGGTGAGCGGGTCGGTAGCGAGAATTCTCCGGTCATGATCGCAATAAGTGCATGTCGGGAAGAATTGTTCACCGCGACGGGAATCTTTCTGACAGGCATGTTGCTTGCAACAAGGCAGAGGGCGTAGTGTTGAAAGGAAATGGGTTCCTTTCAACACGGGTCAGGCCGACAGTCCGGTCGTTTGAACGATAAGTCCACGCATCCCGGCCTGCGCGAACGACTGGTCAATCGTCGCGGCTCGATCCTGTACATAAAGAATGCTGTCGCATCGACGGCTTCGTTCTTGTTCGACCTCCTGCTTATCTCATTGATGATTGAGCGATGGGGCTGGAACAAGCTGCTGGCCGTGTGCGTCGGTTTCATCCTTGCCAATGCGCTGCATTACCTGCTGGCCCGCGCGTGGATCTTTCGCGGCAGTCTGCGCGGCATCGCCAGCGGCTACATCTATTTCCTTGGCAATTCCCTGCTCGGGCTGGGGATCATCCTGGCCCTGTTCGCCTTCCTGGCAGATGGACTGGGCGTGCCGTACCTGATCGCCCGGGTCATCGCTTCGCTGTGCGCCGGGACCATCGTCTTCATTCTCAACGCGACGCTCAACTTCCGGCAGCTCTGACGAAAAAGGGGAGCTGCAAACGGCTCCCCTTCGCGTTGTCGGGAGAAGACCGGGTCAGAAGCGGTAGGATACGCCCGCGCTCAGCACCCAGGGATCGAGCTTGTGCCGGGTCTTGAGCGCCAGCGTGTCGCCTTCGTAGAAAGAGGCGGTCGGGCGCATCCAGTACTTCTTGGCATCGAGCGAAAGGCCGAAGCCCTGGTCGCCCAGTGCGATGTCGACGCCGGCCTGCGCGGCCACGCCGAGCTTGTTCGACATCTTGACCCTGTCGATCCCCAGCGCCGCCGCAGTTGCCCCCGGCTTCTCGTCGAAGACGAGGAACAGCGCCGGACCTGCGCCCAGGTAAGGCTTGATCGGGCCACCGGTGTCGAGGTGTGCCTTGGCGGTCAGCGTCGCGGGCAGGATCAGAACATGGTCGACCAGTTCCGTACCGGCCAGATCGCCGGTGCCGTTGACGTGGTGCTGGGTGAAGCAGCAGATCGTCTCGACCGAGAAGGTCTTGTTGAAGAAGTACTCCAGCGCGAGCGTGGGCACGACGTTGTCGTTCGCCCTGGTCTGCGGATTGCCGAGCGCGGCGACGGCGCCGCCCAGCGTCGTGGTGGTGTCGACGGACTTCACGCTGTCGATCTTGCCATCCGGCAGGACGGCGGTGCCGAGGACCTTGACCTGGAAGTGACCGTCAGGGCTGCCGGCCATGGCCGGAGCCGAGAAAGCGGTGGCTGCGGCCAGTGCGGCCATCATCGTCAGTTTGCGCATATTGCCTGTCTTTCGTCGCCGCCGGGACCGCCCCTTGCGGTCCCCCTATTGCCAGCGGCTGCAGGGACAGCCTTTCCTCGATCTCGCGCCAGCTTGATTTGATTCCGCGCAAATTTCCTTGGATTTCCGTTATTTTTGCCATGCGGACCCGATTTTGATTCCGGTCAATGCCGGATCGATTCCCAGCCTCCAAGGGGGCAGACAGGTTCAGCAACAATCTCGAAAGAGAAGGTATATGGTAACGGTCCTTGCGCGGGCAGGCGTTTGGCTTGTCGTGCTATTCCTTGCCGTGATCGCAGCTGCTTTGGCGGCTGACGGCGGGTTTGCAATTCACATGGCGATCGTCGCGCTCGCGGCCTTCGTCTGCCTCTGGTTCACCTTGCGCAACACGGACTATGCCGCCGTCTCACGCGGTATCTTCCGGATGCCGGTGGATGAGGGCCGGTACGACGACGACCCGATCCGCTGGGGCGTCATCGCCACGGTGTTCTGGGGCATGGCGGGCTTCGCCGCGGGGCTGTTCATCGCCCTGCAGCTCACCTGGCCGGTCCTCAACTTCGAGCCTTTCCTCAATTTCGGGCGCCTGCGGCCGCTGCATACCTCGGCGGTGATCTTCGCGTTCGGCGGCAATGCCCTGATCGCGACGAGCTTCTACGTCGTGCAGCGCACCTGCCGGGCGCGGCTTGCCTTTCCCGGCCTCGCCCGCTTCGTGTTCTGGGGCTACCAGCTGTTCATCGTGCTGGCCGCGACCGGGTACCTGCTCGGCATTACCGAGAGCAAGGAATACGCCGAACCGGAATGGTACGTCGACTGGTGGTTGACGATCGTCTGGGTCGCCTATCTCGCGGTCTTCGTCGGCACGATCATCAAGCGCAGCGAACCGCACATCTACGTTGCCAACTGGTTCTACCTCGCCTTCATCATCACCGTGGCCATGCTGCATGTCGTCAACAACCTCGACATGCCGGTCAGCCTGCTCGGGTCGAAGAGCTACCCGCTCTTCGCCGGCGTGCAGGGCGCGCTGGTGCAGTGGTGGTACGGGCACAACGCGGTCGGCTTCTTCCTGACCGCCGGCTTCCTGGCGATGATGTACTACTTCGTGCCCAAGCAGGCCGAGCGCCCGGTCTATTCGTATCGGCTCTCGATCATCCATTTCTGGTCGCTGATCTTTCTCTACATCTGGGCGGGGCCGCACCACCTGCACTATACCGCGCTGCCCGACTGGGCGCAGACGCTGGGCATGGTCTTCTCGGTCATGCTGTGGATGCCGAGCTGGGGCGGCATGATCAACGGCCTGATGACGCTCAACGGTGCCTGGGACAAGGTGCGCACCGACCCGATCATCCGCATGATGGTCATGGCGCTCGCCTTCTACGGCATGAGCACGTTCGAAGGTCCGATGATGAGCGTGAAGAGCGTCAATTCGCTCTCGCACTACACCGACTGGACCATCGGCCACGTTCACTCGGGCGCGCTGGGCTGGAACGGCATGATCACGTTCGCCTGCGTCTATTATCTGGTGCCGCGCCTGTGGGGACGCGAGCGGCTCTACAGCCTGCGCATGGTGAACTGGCACTTCTGGCTCGCGACCATCGGCATCGTCTTCTACGCCGCCAGCATGTGGGTGGCGGGGATCACCCAGGGCCTGATGTGGCGTGAATACGGGCCCGACGGCTACCTCGTGAACTCGTTCGCCGACACCGTCGCCGCCCTGCATCCGATGTTCATCATGCGCGCCTTCGGCGGCCTGCTCTACCTCGCCGGCGCGGTGGTCATGGTGGTCAACGTCTGGGCGACCATCCTGGGCAAGCTGCGCCGGGAAGCGCCGATGCGCGATGCCGCCTACGACCCGGTCGCCGACCGTCCGATCCTGGCTCCTGCCGAATAAGCGTGACGAACAGGGAACAACGACAATGACTTCCATGACCGAACGCCACAAGACGCTCGAAAAGAACGTCACGCTTCTGGGCATCGCCGCGCTGGGCGCCGTCGTGATCGGCGGCGTGGTCGAGATCGCCCCGCTGTTCTGGATCGACAACACGATCGAGAAGGTGGAGGGCATGCGCCCCTACACCCCGCTCGAGCAGGCCGGGCGCGACATCTACGTGCGCGAGGGTTGCTACGTCTGCCACAGCCAGATGATCCGTCCCTTCCGCGACGAGGTGGAGCGCTACGGGCACTACAGCCTTGCCGCGGAATCGATGTACGACCACCCGTTCCAGTGGGGCTCCAAGCGCACCGGGCCGGACCTTGCCCGCGTCGGCAAGCGATACTCGGACGACTGGCATGTCCAGCACCTGAAGAACCCGCAGTCGGTGGTGCCGGAATCGGTGATGCCGCAATACGGCTTCCTGGCGGACAACGACCTCGACGTGCCGGACATCTCCGCAAACCTCACGGCGTTGCGGCGGGTGGGCGTGCCCTATACCGACCGGGACGTGAAGATGGCGCTGGCCGACCTCATGGCCCAGGCCGATCCGGAAGCGGACGCGGGCGACCTTGAGGAGCGTTACCCCAAGGCACAGGTCCGCGACTTCGACGGCAACCCTTCGCGCCTGACCGAAATGGACGCGCTGGTCGCCTACCTCCAGATGCTCGGAACGCTGGTCGATGTCGACGGCGCTGCGGCGCAGGAGGAACTGGCTTCGGAGCGCGGCCGATGAGCACGCACTCCACATACGACATGCTGCGGCACATCGCCGACAGCTGGGGCCTGCTGGCGATGCTGCTGGTCTTCCTGGTGCTGGTCGCCTGGCCTTTCCGGCCCGGCCAGCGCGTGAAGAACGACCATGCCGCCAACATGATCTTCAAGGACGAGAACGATGGCTGAGAAGCGTCTCGACGAAGCGACCAACACCGAAACCGTCGGCCACGAGTGGGACGGGATCGAGGAACTCAACACCCCGCTGCCGCGCTGGTGGCTCTGGACCTTCTACGCGACCATCGTCTTCGCGATCGGATACTGCGTGGCCTATCCGGCCTGGCCGATGATCTCGGGCGCGACCGAGGGCGTGCTGGGCTGGTCGAGCCGCGGTCAGCTCCAGAACGAACTGGATGCGCAGCAGGCGGCGCGGGCCAGGACGGTGGCCGCGCTGGCGGACATGCCGATCGAGCAGTTGCCCGACCATCCCGAACTGATGCGCGCGGCGATCGCCGGCGGATCGGCGGCCTTCAAGGTCAACTGCGTCCAGTGCCACGGCGCGGGCGCGGCCGGTTCCAAGGGTTATCCCAACCTCAACGACGACGACTGGCTGTGGGGCGGCGACCTCAAGACCATCGAGACCACGCTGATCCACGGCGTTCGCCAGCCCGGCGACGATCAGACCCGGCAGTCGATGATGCCCAACTTCGGCGCGGACGGCCTGCTGACGCCGGAACAGGTCGGCCAGATTGCCGACTATGTCCTGACGCTCTCGGGCAAGGCCAGGGCCAGTGCATCCTCGCAGCAGGGCGCGCAGATCTTCGCCGACAATTGCGCGGTGTGCCACGGCGCCGCGGGCAAGGGCAGCCGCCAGTTCGGCGCGCCGAACCTGTCGGATGCGATCTGGCTCGACGGTGGCCGGCGCGAGGACATCGTCGCGCAGGTCACCCGCCCGCACCACGGCGTGATGCCGGCCTGGGGCAATCGCCTCGATCCGGTGACGATCAAGATGCTGGCCGCCTACGTCCACTCGCTGGGTGGCGGCGAAGACTTCGCCGAGACCCCGGCCCCTCCCGACACGCAACCGACAGAGGCTGAATAAGCCGCCTGCCGCTCTGCCCCCAAGCGGACTGGAACGATGAACAAGCCCGACCCGATCAAGACGCAGGACCGCCCCGTTTCGCTCTATGCGAAGCGGGAGCCGGTCTTCAACCGGCGCATCGACGGCAAGTTCCGTCGCCTCAAGTGGGCGATCATGGTGATCTGCCTCGCGATTTACTGGGGCACGCCGTGGCTGCGCTGGGACCGCGGCCCCTATGCGCCCGATCAGGCGGTGCTGGTCGATCTGGCCCATCGCCGCTTCTACATGTTCGGCATCGAGATCTGGCCGCACGAGTTCTACTTCGTGGCGGGCCTGCTGATCATGGCCGGCATCGGCCTGTTCCTCGTGACCAGTGCGGTGGGCCGCGCGTGGTGCGGCTATGCCTGCCCGCAGACGGTCTGGACCGACCTGTTCCAGCATGTCGACCGCTTCTTCGACGGCGACCGCAATGCCCGCTTCCGGCTCTACAAGGCCCCTTGGGGACCGGCCAAGATCGCCCGTCGCCTCGCCAAGTGGACGGTCTATCTCGCGATCAGTTTTGCCACCGGCGGCGCCTGGATCTTCTATTTCGCCGATGCCCCTACGCTGCAGCAGGCGTTCTGGACCGGCACCGCCGACCCGGTTGCCTACGCCACGGTGGCGGTGCTGACGGCGACCACGTTCGTGCTCGGCGGCTTCATGCGCGAGCAGGTCTGCGTCTACATGTGCCCCTGGCCGCGTATCCAGACTGCCATGCTCGACGAGAAATCCCTGATCGTCACCTACAAGGACTGGCGCGGTGAACCGCGCGGCAGCGTCAAGAAGGCCGGGAAGAATCCCGGCAAGTTCGGCGACTGCATCGACTGCAACCAGTGCGTCGCGGTCTGCCCGACCGGCATCGACATCCGCGAAGGGCCGCAGATCGGCTGCATCACCTGTGCCCTGTGCATCGATGCCTGCGACCGGGTGATGGGCGAGACGGGCCGCCCGCGCGGCCTGATCGACTATGCCACGCTGGAGGATGCCGAGCGCGAGAAGGCGGGGCAGCCGCCCACGCGCCACCTCAAGCTGATTTGGCGTCCACGCACGATCCTCTATTTCGCGGTCTGGGCGGGGATCGGCCTCTCGCTGCTGTTCCTGCTGGGCACCCGCGTGCACACCGACCTGACCGTCGCCAAGGACCGCAACCCGCCCTACATCCTGTTGAGCGACGGTTCGGTCCGCAATGCCTACACCCTGCGCCTGCGCAACATGCAGGGCCGCCCGCGCAAGATGGAGATTTCCATCGAGGGCCTGCCCGGTGCGAAGATCTGGAGCGACGACGTCGGCATGGACGGGGCCGGCACCAAGTTGACGCGCACCGTACCCGCAGACGAGACGCAAAGCCTGCGCGCCTATCTGGTGGTGCCTGCCGGCACCCCCTCGCAGGAGTTCACTTTCCACTTGCAGGCCCTTGGCGAAGCGCGCGAACAGGATCGCGCCGAGGCCCAGTTCGATGCCCCGGGAGAGCAATGATGAGCCGCACTGTCCGCCCCTTTACCGGCAAGCACATGACCGCGATCCTCGTCGCAGGCTTTGGCGTTGTCGTGGCCGTCAATTTCACGATGGCCGGGCTTGCCAGCTCGACATTCGGAGGCATCGTCGTCGAGAATTCCTACGTCGCCAGCCAGCATTTCAACCGTTGGCTCGATGAAGCGAAAGCGGAAAAGGCACTGGGCTGGACGCTGCATGCCGATCGCCGTGCCGACGGCCGGGTGCTTGCCGTTCTTGGCGATGTGCCGGACTATCCCACGGTGACCGCCGTGGCCCGTCACCCGCTCGGCCACAAGCCGGACATGACGCTGCATTTCGAGCGCGATGGCGGTGGCGAGTGGGTCAGTCGCGAAGTGCTGCCCGACGATCGCTGGACCCTGCGCTTCGCGGTCGAGGCAGGGGGGCAAACCTGGCGCACCGAGCAGGCGATCCGATGAACGCGCCGGTTCCCGACCTCACCGCGCAAGGCGCTGCTGCACAGCCCTGCATCGACAGCCGTTTCACCGTGCCCGGCATGCGCTGCGCGGGTTGCATCGGCAAGGTCGAGCGCGGCCTTGCCGCCGTGCCCGGCGTTGCCGCCGCACGCGTCAACTTCTCCGCCAAGCGCGTCGCGGTCAGCCACGATCCCGCGTTGACCGGCGACGATATCCTCGAGGAACTGCGCAAGCTGGGTTTCGAGGCCGAACGCGCCGCCGAGAATCCGCTGGGCCGCGATGACGCTGAAACCCGGCGCCTGCTGCGGGCCCTGGCGGTGGCCGGCTTCGGCATGATGAACATCATGCTGCTGTCGGTCAGCGTCTGGGCCGGGGCCGGAGGCGAGACGCGCGAGCTGTTCCACCTGCTCTCGGCGCTGATCGCCATTCCCGTCATCGCCTATGCCGGTCGGCCCTTCTTTGCCTCGGCGCTGATGGCCTTGCGCTATCGCCGCACCAACATGGACGTGCCGATTTCGATCGGGGTCCTGCTGGCAACGGGGATGAGCCTGTACGAGACCCTGACCGGCGGCATTCACGCCTATTTCGACGGCGCGGTCATGCTGCTGTTCTTCCTGCTCGCAGGCCGTGTGCTCGATGCGATGATGCGCAGCCGCGCGCGTTCGGGAATTGCCGCGCTGCTCGGTCGCATGGGGCGCGGGGCGCACGTGCTCGAAACGGACGGTTCCACCCGCTATGTCGAGGCGGACCGTCTGGCCCCCGGCATGGTCATGCTGGTTGCCGCCGGAGAGGCGCTGGCCGCCGATGGCGAGATCTTGGAAGGGCGCACCACGGTCGATTCCTCGATGCTCACCGGCGAGAGCGATCCGCGTCCGGTGGGCGTCGGCGAGACGATCCATGCCGGGATGATCAACCTCGGCAATCCGGTCCGTGTCCGGGTAACCGCGGCGGCGCAGGATACCGCGATTGCCGATATCGCCCGCCTCATGGACGAGGCCGGTCAGTCGCGTTCGCGCTATGTGCGCATCGCCGACAAGGCGGCGCGCTACTACGCTCCAGCGGTGCACAGCCTCGCGTTCCTGAGCTTCTGCGGCTGGATGCTCGCGGGGGCGGGCGTCTACCAGTCGCTGTTGATCGCGGTGGCGGTGCTGATCATCACATGCCCATGTGCACTGGGCCTCGCGGTGCCGGCGGCCCAGGTCGTGGCGGCAAGTACGCTGATGAAGCGCGGGCTGCTGATCAAGGACGGGTCCGCGCTCGAACGTCTCGCCGAAGTGGATGAAGCGCTGTTCGACAAGACCGGCACGCTGACCCTTGGCGAGCCGCGCCCCGTCGACCTCACCGAGCTCGATGCCCGGCAGCGCGGTCTCGCGCTCGCGCTCGCGCAGGCGAGCCGCCATCCGCTCAGCCGCGGCCTGGCAAGCGCGCTGCGCGGTGCCGGCGTCGAACCGGCCACGCTCGATGACGTCAGCGAGACGGCGGGGCATGGCATGAACGGGCACTGCGCGGGCGAACCGGTGGCGCTGCTGCGTCCGGAAGTGGAAGCGGGCGGGCTCGCCGTCGACCTGCTCGTCGGGGATGTGCGCAAGCGCATCGCCTTTGCCGATCCGCTCCGCCCCGACGTGCGCGAGACGCTGGAACAGCTCGGTGAACAGGGCATCGTTTCGGCCATCGCCTCGGGCGACCGTCAGGCGGCAGTGGCGCAGGTCGCGCGCGAGCTCGGGCTTTTCGCCACCGCCGCGATGCGCCCGGCCGACAAGCTGGCGCTGCTGGAGCGCAAGGCGGGGCAGGGCCACAAGGTTCTGATGATCGGCGACGGCCTCAACGATGGCCCGGCGCTTGCCGGTGCCCATGTCTCCATCGCTCCGGGCGGGGCGAGCGACGTCAGCCAACAGGCTGCCGATGCCGTCTTCGTCGGCGACAGGCTCATGCCGGTATCGCTGGCGATCCGCGTGGCGCGTGCGACGATGCGGGTGGTGCGCCAGAACTTTGCGCTGGCGGCCATCTACAATCTCTTTGCGGTGCCGCTGGCGATCTTCGGCTTCGTGACGCCGCTCCTCGCCGCGATCGCGATGTCGGCCAGTTCGCTGATCGTCGTCGGCAATTCGCTGCGGCTGGCACGAGCTGCGGGGAGGCCGGCGGCGTGACCATTCTCGGCTTTCTGATCCCGCTGGCCCTGCTCATGGGCCTCGTCGGCCTCGGCGCCTTTTTCTGGGCGATGAAGAGCGGGCAGTTCGAGGATCTCGACGGTGCGGCCAATCGCATCCTGATAGATGAGGACGGCGACGATCCAGATGGGGACCGCAATTCGTGAAGCGCCAGCTTGCCCTGTTTGCCGCGCTGGCGCTGTTGCCGGCCATGATCGGCCCGCTCGAGGCCGAGGCGCGTGCGTTCGTTGCCCCGTTGTGCAGCGGCGGCGCGGTCTCGATTCCGGTGGCGCCCGATGGTCCTCCGGGACCGGTGCAGGGACCTTGCTGCGCGAAAGGGTGCCACAGCGGATCTTCGCGCAAGCGGCTTGATCGAACGCAATGACGAAGGGCGCCATTGCGGCGAATGTCCCGGGCATGTGGACATATCTGCCAGACCTGCTCGCGATTCCCGTACCGCGCTACACCAGCTTCCCGACGGCGGCCGAGTTCGATGACCGCGTCGGCGCGGCCGATCTCCTGCGCGTGCTGGAGGGTGAGACCGGCGAAGTCTCGCTCTACGTGCACATTCCGTTTTGCGAGAAGATCTGCTGGTACTGCGGCTGCAACACCAGCGTCGCCAACCGGCGCGACCGGGTGTCGAGCTACCTCGATGCGCTCCACCGCGAGATCACGCTCGTCTCCGAACACCTGCCCAATGCCGCGAAGGTAACGCGCATCGCCTTTGGCGGGGGCAGCCCCAACGGCATCCCGCCGATCGATTTCGTCCGGCTGGTCGATGCGTTGACCCTGCAGTTCGCCGCTTCGCGCCCGGTCATCTCGATCGAACTCGACCCGCGCACGATGGGCCCGGACTGGGCGGCGGTGATCGGGGCGGTGCAGATCGAGCGCGCCAGCCTTGGCGTCCAGACCTTTGCGCCCGCGTTGCAGGAGGCCATCGGCCGCGTGCAGCCGGTGCAGATGATCGAGGGCACCACGGCGATGCTGCGCGCCGCGGGGGTAGGATCGCTCAATTACGACCTCATGTACGGTCTGCCCGGCCAGACCATGGCCGACCTTGAGGATTCGCTGCGGCGGAGCGTCACGCTCGGCGCGGACCGCATTGCCCTGTTCGGATACGCCCATGTCCCGCACCTGATCGCGCGCCAGCGCAAGATCGACGACAGCGCGCTGCCCGATGCCGAGACGCGTTTTCGCATGGCGGCGTTCGGCTACGAGTATCTCCTGAGTGAAGGCTATGTGCCGATCGGATTCGATCACTTCGCCTTGCCCGGCGACACGCTCGCCCGTGCTGCCCTGACCGGGAAGTTGCGGCGCAATTTCCAGGGCTTCACCGAGGATCGGGCGCCGGTCCTGATCGGGCTGGGTGCCTCGTCGATCAGCAGCTTCCCGGAACTTCTCGTCCAGAACGAGAAGAACACCGGCCGCTATCGCATGATGCTTTCGCAGGATCGCCTGACCGCCAATCGCGGGATCGTGCGCGGTGCCGACGATCGCCGTCGCGGCGCCGTGATCGAGGGCCTGCTGTGCCAGGGCCGTGCCCATGTCGATCCCGACTTGCGGCGCGAGGCGTTCCCGCTGCTGGAGCCCTACCTCGCGGCGGGGCTGTGCGAATCCGATGGCGACGACCTGGTGATCCGGTCGGGCGGCCTGCCCTATGCGCGGTCCATCGCAGCGCGCTTCGACCCCTACCGCAAGGATTCGCTGCGGCGGTTCAGTTCGGCGGTCTAGCGGGCGGCGGCGCTGTGCGTCAGACGCGGGTGTCGAATTCCACGCCGAACAGGTTCCCGTCGGTCCAGCGGACAAGGCCCCAGAGTTCGCGGCCGTCCTCGAGTTGGGCGCGCACGACGGAATTGGGCGCCGGCGGTGCACCTGCGGCAGCCGCGCTGAGACCGCGCGAGGAAATGTCGCGCACGATCACGTCGATGGTCTGGCCACTGGCATCGTAAAGCGTGAACCGCGTGCACTGGTTGCGGCGGCGTTCACGCAGAATTGGTGTCGGCTTGAAGCGGCTGGTGTCCATGCTCCGCGTCATAAGCCGGGGATGGTTAAGGGATTGTACCTGAGAGATGCCGTGCGAATGCCGCTCGGCCACCTTCGGTGCGCTTTTTTGAACGGCGATTTCAATATTGACCTTGGTCAATGTCGGGCGGCTCGACCTGCGACAGTAAGGACGTGCCGGTCTCGCACCGCTTCCCTTCGGGAAAGGTGCGAACCGCTTCTCCCCAACTTCGGGGGGGCCCCCCCCCCCCCCGGGGGGCCCCTCTTTTTTTTTTACCCGGGAAGG
>NZ_CCBH010000212.1:0-23145 GCF_001368935.1 Novosphingobium sp. KN65.2 | reverse complement strand
GGCAGCAGCTGCGGGTGGGTGACGATGGTGTGCCAGGCCTCCATGAAGGCTTCCATCACGACCTTCCAGTTTGCCGGCACTTCCTTGGCCACGCGCATGACGGTCGCGCATTCCTCGTGCCGCCAGCGCTTGAAGTGCTCGGGCAGCGGCGCGAGGTATTCCTCAAGGCTCGGCCCGCCCTTTTCCTCGCGGATGAAGATGTAGCCCGCCCAGCGGCCGACCTCGGCCTCGGGAAGCCCCATCTCCTGTTCCTTGAGATGCGGGAAGTCCCACTGGCACGGCATCGAGTTGAACGAGCCGTCCTTGTTCCAGGCAAAGCCATGGAACGGGCAGACGAACCTGTCGGCGCTGCCGTCCTCGGTACGCAGCTTGCGGCCACGGTGGAGACAGACATTGTGCATGGCGCGGATCGAGCCGTCGTCCTGACGCACGATCAGGTAGTGCGCCCGACGTTTTCATAGACCACGAAGTCACCAGGTTCGGGCAGGTCCTCTTCACGTGCCACGAACTGCCAGACGTAAGGCCACATGCGCTCGCGTTCGAGCTTCGCGAATTGCTCGCTGGTGTAGCGCTCGGCGGGGATCGGGTCCGAGCCGCGATAGGTATAGCTCTCCTCGGTCAGGAAATCCGGAACCGTGCGTGAATCGAGAGCCATCAAACCGTTCCAGTCGATGCCTTCGCTGCGCGCACTTCCGTAAGTCGGTTCGGGATCTCTCTCCGCCATTTTCCGTTGTTTCCTTGCGTCAGGCAATCTTCACAAGCTTGCGACCCTTCACCCCACCGTGGAAACCGGCGAGCGCCGCAGCGGGTACGGTCTCGAAGCCTTCCGAAACATCGAGCCATTCGCGAATGCGCCCCTCGATCAGCCAGCGGGCGAGACGCTCGCGCCCCTCCTCCCACAAGTCGACGTGATCGAAGTAGAAGAAGCCGCGCATCGTCAGCGAACTCATCGCCATGTAGATGTGGTTGTAGATAGGCTCCGGCTTTGCGCCGTAATGCGCAGTGCCACCGCAGATCAGCACCTGTCCGTAGTGCCGCATGTTGACGAGCGCGGCATCAAGCAGCGGTCCGCCGACATTGTCGAAGAACAGGTCCACGCCTCCGGGGCAGGCCCGGGCGATCTGGCCGGCCAAGTCGTCCGCCTTGTAGTCGACCATGGCATCGAACCCGTTTTCGAGCGCGGCAGCGCACTTCTCCGGCCCCCCGGCGATGCCCACCGGACGCGCGCCGAATATGGGGAGCAGTTGCCCGGCAATCGAGCCAATCCCGCCCGAAGCGCCCGAGACCAGAACGGTATCGCCGGGACGCGGCCGGGTGAAACGGGCCAGTCCCAGCCAGGCGCAAACCCCGCTCATTCCCAGCGTCACGAGGCCACTGGCCGTGGCCACGCCATCGGGAATGCGCTGGAGCGGCACGCCCATGTGGTCCGTCCCGTCGCTGAGCGAATAGTCCGCCCAGTCGAGGAAGCCGGTCACGCGCGTGCCTTCGGGCCAATCGGCATTGCGGCTTTCGACGACCGTTCCGGCAATCCCCCCCCGCATTGTCGTGCCGGGGGCGAGCGGATCGAACTTGCCCGGAATGCCGCGCACCCAGGCATGGTTCATGGCATCGGGCGAAAAGTACTCGGCCCGCACCAGCACCTGCCCTTCGCCGACTTCGGGCACGTCCCCCTCGCCGCGCTCGAAGTGGCCGCGCACCAGCGCCATGCCGCCAGCGGTATCGTCGTTGGGCTTGCCCACCTGCCAGAGGCGGTTCGTGACATTGCGCATCGCTGCCTCCTAGCGATCAGGGCAGCGTGTGCATGCCGCCTTCAAGCATCATGGTCTGGCCGGTGATGTAGTCCGACCCCGGGCTCGCGAGGAACACGGCAAGCGGTCCGGCATCGCGCTCGGGATCGCCGAGCCGGCGCATCGGGATCTTCTCCTTCAGGGCCTCGACGAATTCGGGCCGAGCCTGCTTCCACTTGTCGAAGGCACGCGTTTCCAGCGCGGGATTGATGATATTGACGTTGATCCCGTACTGCCCCCACTCACGCGCGGCGGTGCGGGAAAGGGCACGGATCGCCTCCTTGGTGGCGTTGTAGCAGGTATTGCCCTCGAACCCGATCTGGCCCGAACTTGACGCAAAGTTGATGACCTTGCCCCAGCCGGCCTTCTTCATGTGCGGGAAGCAGGCCTTCATGAACCACAGGCTGGCCGTCGCGCCGGTGCGGAAAGTATATTCCCACTCGTCCTCGTCGGTATCCTCGCAGGCGACGAAGACGGTCGAGGGCTGGGGATCGGCCTCGGTGCCGAACCCTTGCGCATTGTTGACGAGGATATGGACGGTGCCGAAGGTTTCGACCGCCTTGTCGACGCAGGCCATGACCTCGTCCCGGTGCCCGACATCGCAGGCGACCCCAATCGCGGTCCCGCCGGCATCGACGATTTCCCGGGCCACGCGTTCGACCGTAGCGGGCGTGCGCGAAGCCACCACGACTTTAGCCCCGGCGGCGCCATAGGCGAGCGCGATAGCCCGTCCGATTCCGCGTCCCGCGCCAGTGACGATCGCAACCTTGTCCTGAAGAACCTTGCCTTCCATCGCTTCCCTTCCCATTGCTGCGCGGCATCGACGTGCCACGCTTGCTTTTCGTGCTGGTTTCAGGAGCAGATTGCTCTTGCCCTGTACTGGACGATACTATCCTATATTATAGTTTGGGGATCTACCCTATTGGCCCCGGCGGCCGAGCGGGCCATAAAGACGAGACACGACGATAGTGACGAAAAAAAAGGACATTTTTAGTGCCTGAGGTAGCTCTGGTCGATCGGATCGGCGAATATGCGACGGATCGCAGGGGCCGGAAACTGAGCAAAAATCGTCTGCTGCGACGTGCGATGATCATGCGCCAGACGCTCCTTCTTGTCGCAGAACGCGGGTACGATGCCGTCACTGTCGACGAACTGGCCGCAGCCGGCGGCGTCACCAAGAAGACGCTTTACGACATCTACGGCAGCAAACAGGCTCTGGTCGCGCAGGCGGTTGCCCTGCGCCTCGACACGCTGATCGGCAATTTCGAGGAGATGCTGTCGGGCGACGGGCTTGCCCGCCTGATCACCATTGTCGAACAGACCTGCCGCGCCGTGCTCGACACTCCCGAGCTGTCGCGCGCGCTGGCGCCACGACTCGTCAGTTCCGCCGACGAATTCCACCTGACGGCCTTCTTCGAACGCCTCCACCGCCAGGCCATTGCCCAGATGAAGGCGGAGAAGCTCATTCAGCCCTGGGTCAACGTGGACTTCACCGCGCGCTCGATGATGTTCGACCAGATCGCGGTGCAGAACATGTGGGCTGGCGGCAATATCAGGGACGAAGACTATACGGGCTTCGCACTGCTGGGCGCGCTGCGCATCGTCACGCCGCTGGCGCGTGCTTCGCTTCGCAAGGATCTCGTCGAAAATGTCCGCAAGCTCCAGTCCGAGCTGAGCTACGGACAGGAGCTTGCGGCAGAGAACTGACGGGCGGCGGGGCCCAAGGGAGGAGTAACCCCGCCTTGCGCCATCAGAATTCGATGCCGAACGAAGCGCCGAAGACGCGTGGCTCGCGCGGCACCGCGTAGTGCCAGAGGTTCGGGTAAGCTGCGACCGCAAAGGAGAACGAAGGCCCGCGATCATCCAGAACATTGCGCACGAAGCCCGTCACGCGCGCTTTGGCGCCCGTTTCATTCATCGGGAAGACCGCCGAGATGCTCAGATCGACGAGGTTCTGCGGATCGGACCGGACGCGCGGGTCATTGCGGGGCACAATGAACGGCACGTCGCTCGCCCCCTCCGTCAAGAGCTGACCGTAGAGCGCCGGATCGGGCGCGATCTGCTGGTCGTAAGCCGCGATGTAACGATAGCCCGCCGACAGGGTCACATCGACCTGTCCGACCGGAATCGTGTAGTCGCCATTGACCGAAACCGTCCATTTCGGGGCGAAGATCGGATCGACGGCCGAATAGTCGAGCGGGCGCAGGAACACGCTGCCATCCGCCTGGGTTATCGGCTGGCCAATGATGAAGCCCTTGAACTTGCTGTCGGTATAACCGAGCGCCGCACGCAGGTTGAGGCGGTCGATCGGCTCGATGGCCAGATCCGCCTCGATGCCCTTGATCTTGGCCCCGGCGGCATTGACCACGATCGTCTCGTTGCCCTGGGCATTGGCCGCAGTGATGACGCTGCTTTGCTGGATGTCCTTGTAGTCGGTGTAGAAGGCGGCAACGTTGAAGGTCATCCGGCCGTCCCACCACTTGGTCTTGGCGCCCACTTCGAAACTGTCGACCGTTTCGGGGTCGTAGGGCGTGCTGGCCGAGAACGGTGTGCCGGCGCGTCCGCTGAAACCACCGGAGCGATAGCCGCGCGACCAGGTGCCATAAAGCATGACCGCGTCATTCGGACGCCAGTCGAGCGTCACCTTTGGCGTGAACTTGCTCCAGCTTTCGCTGACCGGATCGGTCAGGATCAACGGGAAACGATAGCGCTTCCTGTCATGCGTATAGCGCCCGCCGCCCGAAAGACGGACAGTGTCGAGAAGCTGCCAGTTGAAATCGACAAAGCCCGCGTAGCTTTCCGAATGACCGATCGCGTGAATGCCACCCGCTGGCGCACCGAAGACAGTCGTCGTCTGGTCCAGCTCGTAATCGCTCTCGAAGTAATAAAGACCCGCAACATAGTCGAAGCCGTTGAACAGGTCGCCGGCGAAGCGCAGCTCCTGACTGAACTGCTTGTAGGTCTGCGGGCGGTCGGCGATGAACAGGCCGTTGGTGCCGATGTCGAAAACGACATGCTCGCGGCTCTTGCGGTAGGACGTCACCGAGGTGATGTCGACCGGCCCGGTGTTCCAGTCCACGTTGAGCGTGGCCGCCTTGGCCTTGTAAAAACCGGGAGAATCGATGCCCTTGTAGACGGTGTAGATGTCATCGGTCAGGTTGCCGCCGCAGGCGCCCGCTGGCACGAAATTGCAGA
This sequence comes from Novosphingobium sp. KN65.2, assembly GCF_001368935.1. Taxonomy (NCBI): domain Bacteria; kingdom Pseudomonadati; phylum Pseudomonadota; class Alphaproteobacteria; order Sphingomonadales; family Sphingomonadaceae; genus Novosphingobium; species Novosphingobium sp. KN65.2. Next base: position 18,163 of record NZ_CCBH010000212.1, on the reverse strand, counting down.
AGGCATCGCCCGGGATCATCGTCGAGCCCATGTAGGATTCGAACTTCTGGTCCTGCTTTTCGAGCGTCAGGATCATGTCCAGCGAGCTGTTCGGCCTGAAGCGGATCGCCGCACCGTAATTCTCGGTATTGCTCGCGCCCAGGTTCTGGCGGGTCAGGTAGTGCTTCTGGTAGCCATCGGTCTGCTGGTGGAACTCGAACAGCTTCACACCCAGCTTGTCTTCGATCAGGGGGACGTTCAGCACGCCCTTGAATCCGAAGGTCCCGTAGCTGGACACGCTTGCCTCGCCCTTGCCGCTGAAAGTCATTGTCGGCTTGGTGCGCTGGATGGTGATGACGCCGGCAATCGTGTTGCGGCCGAACAGGGTGCCTTGTGGACCGCGCAGGACTTCGATGGAATCGATATCGAAGAAGTCGAGGTACTGACCGGTCGATGTGCCGATATAGACATCGTCGACATAGATGCCGACGGCCGGATCGAAGCTCTTTTCGACGTCGGCAAAGGCAATGCCGCGGATCGAAATGTTGGCGGCCGAAGAACCGGTCGGCTGCTGCGTGATCAGCAGGTTGGGCGCGGTGCCCTGCAGATCGCCGATATCCAGCGTGCCCTTGGCCTCGAGCTGGGCGGGCTGGATCGCAGTGATCGCCACAGGCGTATTCTGCAACGTTTCGCTGCGACGGCGCGCCGTCACGATTATGGCGCCCAGTTCCCCGCCTATACTCGCTTCCGAGGTCTTCGCCTGATCCCCGGCTTGATCTTGCGCGGCGGCGGGCGCAGCCCATGCGATCGCCGCAAGGGCCGCTGCTCCCGAAAGGGTTGCACGGCGAGATTTCGAGATTGTGCCAATCATCATGCCACTCCTCTTCCCATGAATTTTCTATGTTCTTCGCCCGATCGTATGTGCCGGACCGTAGAACTCTAACGCAGTTTATTTTTGATTGCGATTGTGCAATTCATGCCAGCCACCGGAGACTTGCTCATCTATTCATTTCGATAGTGGAGCCGGACGGCATCTTGAGGTTCCATCACCTCTCGTGCGCGAATTATAAAATAGAATATTTTCAGTCACTTAATTTTAAGTGCAAAAAGCGCCGGATCAACGCAAGAGGAGAGATTGATGTCTGGCAGCATTTATGACGAAGTCGAAAAGGTCATCGATTTCGAGTCTGCACGCGTCGGACCGCGTTCCGATTTTCCTCCCCTCCCCGAAATTCCGGGTGGCCGCTACACCAGCCCGGACTTCCACGAGTTGGAACGCGAGCACGTGCTTTCGAAAAGCTGGGTCTGTGCCGGACGGGACGAGGACTTGCGCAAGCCGGGCGACTATCGCCTGTGGGACCGGCTGGGCGTGCCGCTGCTCCTGATCCGCGGGAAGGACGACAAGCTGCGGGCCTTCTACAATACGTGCCGCCACCGCGGCGCGCCGGTGGTGCGAGACGGCAGCGGCAACACCAGACTTTTGCGCTGTCAGTACCACAGCTGGTCCTACGGCCTCGACGGCAAGCTCAAGGGCGTTCCCGATGAGCGCGACTTTCCCTGCCTCAACAAGGCCGATCGCGGCCTGATCGAAGCCTCCTGCGACACCTGGGGCGGCTGGGTCTTCGTCAATCTCGATCGCGACGCACAGCCCCTGATGGACTACCTGGGCCCTATCGTGTCCGAACTCGATTGCGTGGGGATGGAAAAGCTGCGCACCATCCACGTGCAGGACTACCCGATCGCCTGCAACTGGAAGGTGGCGATGGACGCCTTCCTGGAAGTCTATCACATCAACACCATCCACCCGACCAATGCCGGCATCATGCTGGACAGCAAGGCGGCCGCGATGGGACTGATGGAAGGCGGCCATTCGCGCATGGCGACACGCAAGAGAATGAACGAGGGCCTCAACTTCGTGGAATTCGAGGGCGCGCCTGACATCCCCTCGATGCCGGACTTCTACCGCCTCAACAACGTCGCCTACATGATGTTCCCCAACCTGATCACGCCGGTCGAGCCCACCGGCTTTCCCATCCTGCTGTTCTGGCCGGACGGGGTCGGTCACTGCACGATGCAGGCTATCTACGTCGCGCCGGACTGGGGCGAAGGCGAGCGTCCCGCCTTCTGGGATCGCTTCCTGCCGATCTTCCACGATGTCCTGCAGGAAGACATGATGAACCTCGGCCCCATCCAGCGCAGCCTGGAATCCGGGGGCTTCACCGGCATGATGATCAATTACCAGGAGCGCCGGATCTACTGGTTCCACGAAGAAGTGGACCGGTGCATCGGCCCCGGACGCGTGCCTGCGGGGCTGGCGGTCGAACAACTTCTGGAACCTTTCGTCGAGCAGCCGCTCAGCGAAGCCGCGGAGTGAAGGGAATGGGCATGAAGCGCGCTTTTTTCCAACAGGCCTATTTCGTCCGCAGCATCGACAAGGCAGCCCGCAAGTGGTCCGACGCCTTCGGTGCCGGCCCCTTCTGCATGGTGCGCCATCACCACTGCGACGAGTTCACTTATCGCGGCACAGCCGAGGAGGCGGACGTTTCCTATGCTTTCGGCTACCTTGGCGACCAGATGATCCAGTTCATCGAACAGCACGACGACCATAACTCGATCTATCGCGACATGTTCGCCAAGGGCGAGGAAGGCTTTCACCATGTCGCCTATCTTGTGTCCGACTTTGCGGCTGAGCGCCAGCGCTGGCTCGACATGGGCTTCGAACTTGCGACCGAACTCTACGCTGACGAGGTGAACGCAGCCTACTTCGATACGCGCGCGCTCAATGGCGTGTTCACCGAGATCCACGGCGACCCGCCTCACATCATGGGCCTCTTCGCCCACTGGAAACGGCTGCACGACGCGCGCAATGCGGACACTCCAGCGAGTTACGAAATGGAAGACCTCTCCTTCTTCCAGCGCGCGCCGCTGCTGCCCAAGCACAAGCCTGCCAGGGCCTGACACCGGCAAACCTGCACATTGGGCGCCGGGTATCGGACGCTTGGCCGTCCGGCGCCCGGCGTTCGTCATTCGCGGCACTCGCGCAGCGTGACCGGGCCCGACGCTGCAAGCCGGGCAGGCAAACTTGAACCTTGTGCTTTCCCTGCTTCGCCCTTATTGTATCTCAGGCATACACAAGGTTACTGCCCGGACCAATGGGGGCAGACCGGCGCAAGAAGACAAGAAAAAGGAGCCTGCCTGATGTCAGAAACCGAAAACGAAGCCGATACCGTCACCTTCACCATCGATAACGGCATCGCATGGGTCTATTTCTCGCGTCCCGCGAAGCGCAACGCGATGAGCCCCAAGCTCAACCGCCGCATGATGGCGGTGCTGGATGAACTGGAGTTCCGCGAGGACGTGGGCGTGGTCGTATTGGGCGGCAAAGGCTCGGCGTGGTCGGCCGGCATGGATCTCAAGGAATACTTTCGCGAAACCGAAGCGAACGGCCTGCGCGGTGTGCGCAAGTCGCAGAGCGAGAGCTACGGCTGGTTCCGCCGCCTGCGCTGGTTCCAGAAGCCGACGATCGCGATGGTCAACGGTTGGTGCTTCGGTGGCGGTTTCGGCCCGCTGTTCGGGTGCGACCTGGCGATCACCGCCGACGAGGCGAAGTTCGGCCTTTCCGAAATCAACTGGGGCATCCTGCCCGGTGGCGGCGTAACCAAGGTCGTGGTCGACCTTCTGCCGATGCGCGATGCCATGTGGCTGACCCTGACCGGCGAACTGATCGACGGCAAGCAGGCTGCGGCGATGCGCCTCGTCAATGAGAGCGTGCCGCTGGACCGCCTCAAAGCGCGCACCGAGGAAGTCGCGCGCATGCTGCTCGAAAAGAACCCGGTCACGCTCAAGTTCGCCAAGGATGCCGTGCGCCGCGTCGGGCTGATGACATACGACGAAGCCGAAGACTATCTCGTGCGCATGCAGGAAGCCTGCAACTTCCATGACAAGACCGAAGGCCGCAAGGAAGGCATTCGCCAGTTCATCGACGAGAAGAGCTACAAGCCGGGCCTGGGCGCCTACGACAAGTCCCGGGCAGCGGCAGCGACCGAGGGCTGACGAACCTCTTTCCGGTCGGGACCTGGCGAACCATCCTCTTTCCAATTGGCCGCCAGCCCGACCGAAACTGCGCCTTGGACGGGACTTCGATCCCTGACCACATCCCGTCCGGCGCATACTGAAAGGCCCTGCCCGGCGATGGGGGCAAGGCCTTTTATCTTGCGGTCCGGGGCAAAGGGGCCGCCTGGCGGATCAGCCCGAATTCAAAGCATCCAGTGCTACCACGCCTTCACCTTCGGGCAGCACCAACACGGGATTGAGGTCGACTTCGCATAGCGCAGGCGACCCGCGCACGATCGCAGACAGCGCCTCCAGGGTGTGCGCCAGAACTTCGAGATCGGCGCGGGGCCATGGTCTCCACCAGCAACCCATCGAGGACCGCTGGCTGCGGATTGGCCAGAACCGCTGCATCGCTTCCTTCCGGGAGAGCCGAAACGTCAGGCACGCATGGACGTGCGTCGATCTCATCGCGCTTGGGATTGACGAGGTGGATTTCGCCGGAGAACCCGCGCTGCTCGAGGTTCGTCAGCACCGATGCCCCCAGAGACCCCGGCCGGTCGGACGCGCCGACGATTGCCACGCTGCGCGGATTCATGAGCCGGTCGGTCCCGGCCCGGTCTAGCGCAAGTGACTGTAATTCTGCGGTCGTGGACATCTGCTTCTCCCGGTTGGGCCGTATTCCTCACCCACTATGTGACGGGACCACGCAAATTGCATCCATGCGATACATAGTCCGCAAGACTGGGTCGCGCCCTCGCTAACCAGCCACCCGTGAAGGCGGGAGATTGATTTCGTGCAATCGGACAGGCTCAAGCCATCGCAGCCCTTGCCCTATATGTATCTCAGGCATACGTATAGAGGTGCCACACGGCCACAGAGTCAATGCCTTACGCTGACGGAGCGAAACTCTCCGTCCGTCAGGACGCCAATCCAAGGAGAGCGATCGTGAAAACCGATTTCAAGCTGCTGGTGAACGGAAAACTGATCGACGGTGTCTCAACCTTCGATGTCATCAATCCCGCAACCGAAGAAGCCTTCGCCCAGTGCCCGCGCGCCGACGAGGCCTTGCTCAATCAGGCTGTCGCGGCAGCCAAGGCGGCCTTCCCCGCCTGGTCGGCCCTCACCGCGGATGAACGCGGCGCCTACATCAACCGCCTTGCCGACGCCATCGAAGCGCGCATCGATGAATTCGCCCGTCTGCTCACCGCCGAACAGGGCAAGCCACTCGACCAGGCCACTTATGAGATTGGCGGCAGCATCTACACGCTACGCGCTTTCGCGGCGATGCGCCTGCCCGACCAGACCCTGCGCGATGAGAACGGCAATACCGTGATCGAACACCGCACGCCGCTTGGTGTCTGCGCTTCGATTACGCCCTGGAACTTCCCCGTGATCCTGCTGGCCAACAAGATCGGCCCGTGCCTGATCGCCGGCAACACCATGGTCTCCAAGCCAGCACCAACCACACCGCTCACCACCCTGCTGTTGGGTGAAGTCGCCGCCGGGATCCTGCCGCCCGGCGTCTTCAATGTCGTATGCGACCAGAACGAGCTCGGCCCGCTGATCACCGGCCACCCGGATATCGCCAAGGTCGCATTCACCGGTTCGACCGCAACGGGCAAGAAGGTCATGGCCTCGGCAGCGGAAGGCATAAAGCGCGTCACGCTGGAACTCGGCGGCAACGACGCCGCAATCGTGCTCGACGACGTGCCGGCCAAGATCGCGGCGCAGAAGGTCTATGCCGGAGCAATGGCCAATGCCGGCCAGATCTGCGTCGCAATCAAGCGCGCCTATGTGCCCGAAGCGATGTACGACGAATTCTGCACGGAGATTGCCGGTCTCGCCGAAGCAGCCGTGGTCGATGACGGGTCGAAGCAGGGATCGACCATCGGCCCGATCCAGAACCGCATGCAGTACGAAAAGGTCCGCGACCTGATCGAGGATGCCAAGACCCGAGGCCGGGTCATCGCTGGCGGCGAGATGCCGGATCGCAAGGGCTACTTCATCCCGCCCACGGTCGTTGCCGATCTCGACGAGGACGCACCGCTCGTGCGCGAGGAACAGTTCGGCCCGGTCCTGCCGGTCCTGAAGTATGCCGACATCGACGATGTCATCGCCCGTGCCAACGATTCCCCGTATGGCCTTGGCGGCACCGTCTGGGGCATGGATCAACAGCGGGCGTTGGACGTCGCGCGTCGCATCGATGCCGGTACGGTCTGGGTCAACCAGCACCTTGCGATCGATCCGAACATCCCGTTCCGCGGATCGAAGCAGTCCGGTCTGGGTTCCGAACACGGCCTTGCCGGCCTGATGGAATATACCCAGGCGCATGTCATCAATGCCGTGCCCCTTGCCGCCGAACCGGCCTGAGCGGCAGCCTCAAACGATTAAAAACTGACGCAAGGGGTCGGACCTGTCCGGCCCCTTCGCGTTTTCGGCAATTCGCTGCACATTGTCGTGCCGAAAAGCGAGAATTCGCAAATGCGAATCTGTACACACTTGTGAATTCGTGGCAGGCAGAACCTCGAAAGAGGAGCTGCCTGATGACCATTGCCACCACCCATGTCGGAAGCCTGCCGCGCGGCGACGAACTGACCCCGCTGCTGCTTGCGCGCGACAAGGGCGAACCTTACGACGCCGCCGAATTCGACCGTCTGGTGCAGGCTGCCGTCGACGAAGCCGTGCGCCGGCAGGTGGCAAGCGGCGTCAGCTGGGTCAGCGACGGCGAACTCGGAAAGGTCGGCTATTCGACCTACATGATCGAACGTCTCGAAGGTTTCGGTGGCCACATCGACCGCAAGCCTGCCGCCGATCTCGCCGAGCACCCGGAGCTGTCCCGCAAGCTATCCGCGATCATGGGCAGCCAGGAGTTCACCCGCGCCTCGTGCATCGGCCCCGTACGGCTGCGGACTCTCGACCCGCTGCACGAAGACACCCGCCGTTTCCGCCATGCGCTCGACAAGCACGGCCAAGGCGTGCGCGGCTTCCTGAACGCCGCCTCGCCCGGCCTCATCACCGCCTTCCAGGTCAACCGACACTACCCGAGCCACGAGGCCTATCTCGCCGATCTCGTCGACGCCATGCGCCCTGAGTACGAGGCCATCGTCGCTGCCGGTTTCGACCTTCAGCTCGATTGCCCCGACCTCGCGATGTCGCGCCATACCGGCTATCAGGACCAGGACGAAGACACGTTCCTGCGCACAGCCGCCGCCAATGTCGAGGCACTCAACGCGGCGACGGCCAACATCGCTCCCGAGCGGCTGCGCATGCACATCTGCTGGGGCAACTACGAAGGCCCGCACGACCACGACATTCCACTCGAGAAGGTTGTCGATACCGTGATCGCCGCACGCCCCGCGACAGTGCTGTTCGAAGCCGCCAACCCGCGCCACGAGCACGAATGGACGGTATGGCGCGATGCCAGGCTGCCCGACTGGAAGGTACTGGCGCCCGGCCTGATCGACACCTGCTCCAACTATGTCGAACATCCCGAGCTCATCGCCCAGCGGATCGAACGTTTCGCCGCGTTCGTCGGCAAGGACCGGGTCGTGGCAAGCACCGATTGTGGCTTCGGCACATTCGCCGGCTACGGCAAGATCGATCCCGGCGTGACCTGGAAAAAGCTGCGCGCCTTGCGCGAGGGTGCCGACATCGCGGAGGCCCGCCTGTGAGCGAAGCGCTTTCGCCCGATGAGATCCGTGCGATCGAACATGACTGCGCAAAGCTGGTAGCTCGCTATGCCAACCGCAACGATGCCGCGGACTGGGAGGCGATAGCAGCACTTTATGCCCCCGATGGGCGCATGGCGCGTCCCACGGCGCCGGACGACTGGGTCACGGGACGCGACGCCATCTTGGCTGCTTTCAAGGCCCGTCCCCCGCGCGTTACCCGTCACATCTGTTCCAACGTCGAGATCACCGTTGTTGACGCGGACACCGCTCTGGGCGAGAGCGCAATGCTGCTCTTCACCGGCGAAGGCGCGCCAAAGGTCGGATCTTTCCTCGACCGGTTCGTGCGTTTGCCCGATGGCTGGCATTTTGCCGAAAGGCGCGGGTTACTGACGTTCTGAGGGGACAATGGCGATAGCGGGGGCACCGGCAAGCACTTCACCGACGGTCAAGTCGGCGATGCGTACGCTCGACATCATCGAATATGTCGTCGCCAATCCCGACGGCGTTGTGGCCCAGGAAATCGCACAGGCGCTTGCCATTCCCGTGAGCAGCCTGTCCTATCTGCTGGCGACGCTGGTGGAGCGCGACTATCTCTCGCGCACCGGGCGCCTCTATCAACCCGGCGCCGGGCTTGAACGCCTGCGCTCAAGCCCGCGCAAGCTGCCGCTGGTCGAGCGCGTGCGCCCACTGGTACGTTCGCTGCGGGTACGCTCCAACGAAACGGCGAGCTTCTTCCTCCAGCGCGACTGGTTTCTGGAAGCGGCAATCACAGAGACCGCAGAACATACGCTACGCTACTCGATCGGGGTCGGCACCCGCACGCCGCTGCATTGCCTTGCAGCGGGCAAGGCAATGCTCGCCGCGCTCGATGCCGAAACCCTCGATCGCTATTTCCGCGAATCCTCGCGTGAGCGTTATACGGGTGCGACTATCACCGAAGAGGTCGCGCTGCGCCGCGAGATCGACAAGGCGCGAAAACTCGGCTTCGCGATAACCCGCGAGGAAATGACCCCCGGCATCTGCGGCGTGGGCACGGTCCTGCGTGAAGAAGGCAAACCGGTGGGATCGCTGGCCATTGCCATCCCCACCGTGCGCTGGTCGCCGGAAGTCGAAGAGGCGAGCTGCAAGGTGCTCATCTCCGTGGCCGAGAGCTTCTCCAGCTAGATTCCAAAAGCACGTAAGAGCCCGGGTCTGCTTCTGCAGGCGAATGCGCCGTGCAGACAGGGCTGCGTTACAGACAAGAAAACTGGGCCGGGACAATGCCCCGACCCTGTCTGACTATCCAGTCGATCCCGGCCTCCTGCGCGCCACCGATGAACGCGCCGGGGGCCGGTTTCGATCACCGGTGAAGGACGGCTTCAGCCAGCCGTCTTCGTACGCCAGCCTTCGGCGTAAGAGTCGCGGGCCACTTCCGAGTAGGGAACCGGTGCAACGGTCGCGCGGATCTCGGTCTGGACGTGGCGTTCGACGGTCGGCTTGCGGGTACCGCCGTTCGGCTCACCCCACAGCAGCGAAACCTGGGTGCCCGGCTCTGCTACCGATTCATCGACCATCGCCAGAGCGAGGAAACGGCCTTCGTTCTGGGTGTAACCGATCCAGGTCGACAGGCCGACCTGCTTACCGTCCACCAGCACGCTGTCATATGGGTGCATCGCGTAGACCGCGCTCGGAAAGTCCATGTACTTGGCGCGATCGCCCTTGGTCAGCATCGAACTGATCACGCGCATCACGTCCTCGTTGTCGAGTGCGAGGGTGACCTTGCGACGCTTGGGCTGGTCCTTCATCTTTTCCAGCGCTTCGCGGCCGATGAAGTCATGGTCGAACTTGACCATGATGCCGTAACCCAGCTCCCAGGGGTTGAGGTAGTAGTCCTCGATGTTGTCGGAGACGAAGCTGCCGCCGATCGAGGTCATGCCGCCGTAGGACTTGGACGAGAGCCACTCGCGGTATTCGCGCATGGACTCGCCGGTATAGATGGCCGGCAGCGGCGACGGGATCCAGCCCGATTCCAGGGTGTTCGAGCTGTAGGTGCGACCGCCCGAGGGAAGCAGACCGAAGTCCTTGCCGGCTTCGAGCAGGGCGTTGCGCACGGTATCGTAGTCCTTCCAGGGACCGAAAAGCTCGTAACCCGGCTGACCGGCCATGCCGTGGCGCAGAGCGCGCACTTCGACGCCGTTGATCCGGATCGGTGCCATGTGGAAGAACTTGAGGTCGGGCGGCGTCTCGCCCATCGCCTTTTCCAGCACCTTCATGGCGTTCGGGCCCTGCAGCTGGAAGCGGTAGTTGCGGCGGTAGCCCTGCTGGTCCAGCGGACGTGCGGCGGTGCGCTCGTCGCGCTCGACCTTGACGTCCCACTTGCCCGAGGCCGCGTGGAATTCAACCCACTCGATCGTCGGCGCGCGGCCGACCAGCTCGAACTTCTCTTCTTCAAGATAGAACAGGATAACGTCGCCGATGACGTAACCTTCCGGGGTTACCGGAGCGAACTGCTTGGCGCGGTTGGGGACGAAACCCTTGAAGCTGTTCGGGGCGAGGTAGGACAGCATCTTGAATGCATCCGGGCCCGTCACCAGCAGGTCGACCATGTGGAAGCTCTGGTTGAAGAGGACCGCGGTCTCCGCCCACGCACGCTGTTCATCGCGCCAGTTCGAATATTCACCCGGAACGCCCGGATAGACGTTGGGGCCGGTCTGCTGATTGCGCAGGAAGTCGACCATGTCGCCCTTCTCTTCGATCAGCTGCTGGAGGCTCTTCTCAGTCATTATATTCTGCCTTTCAGTACTTTGGTCAGGTTTTTTTCAGGTTGCAGGTCCTTCGATGCGAGCCATTCGCGAATGGCCGCATTGAAAGCGGCGGGCCTTTCGGCAGGCGCCATGTGACCGGCCTCCGGCACGATGGAGAGCGGGCAGCCGCCAATGGCTGCCGCAATCTCGCGGTGCTGTTCGACCGGCGACCAGGCATCGTCCGATCCAACGATCAGCGAAACCGGACAGGCGATTTCAGTGAGTACATCGGTGACGTCCGGACGGTTCAGCAGCGCCTCGATCTGCGCCTCGAACACATCCTGCCCCGCATCCAGACACATCGCGCGCAGTTCGCCGAGAAGCACTTCATCGCTGCGCATTGCGGGGCCTACCATCGGCGGCAACCAGTCATCGACAAGCGCGGCGAAGCCCTGCTCCCGCCCTAAATCGCGCAAGGCGTAACGCTTCTCGCGCTCACCCGGGCGCGGTGGGTGAATACCGGTATCGGCAAGCACCAGTCGCGTCACACGTTCGGGCGCCTTGCGCACGATCTCAAGTGCGATGCGCGCGCCCATCGAGTGCCCAAGGACGGCGCAGCGCGAAGGCATCCGTTCCAGCGCGTAATCGGCCATCGCGCCGATGCGATCCGCGCCGCCATAGAAGCCGTCGATGCTCTTGCTTCCGGCGAATTCCGCAAGTTGCCCGGCAAACATACGTCCATCGCACAAGAGCCCCGGCAGGATCACGAGGGCTTCGACTTCGGATTCGATGTCTGAATTCGCATTCATGAATTTTCATCTATACGAATCTTATTCGAGGCGCTAGAGAGAATTCCACAATCAGTTCTCGAAAAGCCCATCCCCATTTCCGGATCGCCGAAATGCGGACACGTTGGGCGCGGGGGAGAAGGAAGTGAACATGACCACCCCAATCATCCATCCGAACTGGGCACGCCCGCCGCTCAACATGGTCGACGGCTATTCGCTGGAGATCACGGCCAAGGACGTGGAGAGCCTGCGCGCTGCCGCGCCCGGGATCCTGCCTGACACCCCGATAGCCCTGACCTTTCTGCCGGGAGAGGATTTCGATGCCCGCGTCGCTGCGGCACGCACGGTGCGCGAACTCGGATTCGAGCCGATGCCCCACTTTTCCGCACGGCGCATTACCTCGCGCGATGAGTTCGAGCGCTACCTCGCGGCCGTGACCCGCGAAGCCAGCGTAAAGCGCAGTTTCGTCATCGCCGGCGATCCTTCCGAACCCGAAGGTCCCTTTGCCGACAGTGCCGCCCTGATCGCCACCGGAGAATTCGAGCGGAACGGAATTACGGCCATCGGCATTGGCGGCCACCCCGAAGGGCATCCCAACATGTCGAACGAGGAATGCTGGCAGGTCCTCGAGGACAAGTGCAAGGCCATTGCCGCGCGCGGCATGGCCCCATTGATCGTCACCCAGTTCGCCTTCGACGCCGACGCGGTGCTCTCCTGGCTCAAGGAACTGCGTGAGCGCGGCATCGAAGCACCGGTGCGCCTGGGCGTCCCCGGCCCGGCGGGTATCAAGACACTGATGCGCTTCGCGGCGCGCTGCGGCGTCGGTGCTTCGGCCTCCGTCATGGCAAAGTACGGCATTTCCATCACCAGGCTCATCGGATCGGCCGGTCCGGACAAGCTGGTGAAAGCGCTCGAACAGGGACTGGGCAAGGAGCACGGCCCCGTCCGCCTGCACTTCTACCCCTTCGGCGGCCTCGAAAAGACGGTCGCATGGATCAACGAGTTCGCGCGCAAGAACTGACGCGGCACTCCATAAAGAGAGGAACCTTCTGAGGTGTCTGAGATCTACACCCTGCGCCTGCAATGCAACGACGCGCCCGGACTTGTCGCCAAGGTCGCGACTTATCTTGCCGAACGCGGCTGCAACATCGTGGACGCCCAGGAATTTCACGACCGGCCCGCGGGTCGTTTCTTCATGCGTGTCGAGTTCGAGCCCGGAAAACCCGGTTCTCTGGACCCGCTTAAAGCCGGCTTCGTACCGATTGCCGAGGCCGCGGGTATGGATTGGAGCCTGCGCGACAAGGCGCGCCCCAAGAAGGTCATGCTCATGGTTTCTAAGTGGGACCATTGCCTGGGCGACCTGCTCTACCGTCAGCGTATCGGTGAACTGCCGATGGACGTGGTCGGCATCATTTCGAACCATCCGCGCGAAGTCCTGCATACTTCGCTGATCAATGGCCTGCCCTACACGCACTTGCCGGTCACCAAGGAGACCAAGCCGCAACAGGAAGCGCAGATCCGCGAACTGGTTGAAGAGAGCGGCGCGGAACTGGTGGTTCTGGCACGCTACATGCAGATCCTCTCGGACGAGATGGCAGGGTTCCTCTCCGGCCGCTGCATCAATATCCATCACTCCTTCCTGCCCGGATTCAAGGGGGCCAAGCCCTATCACCAGGCATTCGACCGCGGCGTGAAGATGATCGGTGCGACCGCTCATTACGTGACCGCCGATCTCGACGAAGGCCCGATCATCCATCAGGATGTGGAGTCCATCAGCCACGCCGACATGCCCGAGGAACTGGTACGCCGGGGCCGCGACATCGAACGGCGCGTTCTCGCCGAAGCGGTTCGTCTGCACCTCGACGACCGGGTCTTCGCCAATGGCGCCCGCACCGTCGTATTCCGCGACTAGGCTGCATCAGCAGCGAAAGGACAGTTTCCATGCGCGAAGCGACAGACATCGCCACATATCTGGCGGACCTTGAGGACATTCCCGGCACGCAAGTATTCACTGCGCAGCGTGCCCGCCAGGGCTATCACCTCAACCAGTGCGCCATGAGCCTGATGAAGCCGGAGAACCGCGAACGGTTCAAGGCAGACGAGCGGGCCTACATCGATGAATGGCCGATGAGCGAAGAGCAGAAAGAGGCCCTTCTCGCCCGCGATTACAACCGACTGCTCAATCTGGGCGGCAATATCTACTTTCTCGCCAAGGTCTTCTCCACCGACGGCATCAGCGTTGTCCAGGGCGTTTCGACGATGACCGGCATGAGCGTCGAGGAATACCAGGCGATGATGATGGCAGGCGGGCGCTCCCCTGTGGGGCAGCGCTCGATCCGGGAGAACAATTGATGGCACGCATTACCCACGGCATTGGCTGCAGCCACATTCCGGTGCTCGGTTATGCCCATGATCACGGCAAGGACGGCGACGACTACTTCAAGCCAGCCTTCGCCGGGTTCGACTGGACCCGCGAATGGATCACGGCGCCGGACAGCCGTCCGGATGTCGTCATCCTGGTCTACAACGACCATGCCAGCGCCTTCGACATGAAAGTCATCCCGACTTTCGCCATCGGCTGCGGCGAAAGCTACACTCCGGCCGACGAAGGCTTCGGTCCGCGTCCCGTGCCGGTGGTCGAAGGGCACCCCGACCTAGCCTGGCACATCGCGCAGAGCCTCGTCCTCGACGAGTTCGACACGACCATCATCAATGAGATGGAAGTGGACCACGGCCTGACCGTGCCGCTCACGATGATGTTCGGCGATGTCGAGAAATGGCCCGTGAAAGTGATCCCGCTGGCCGTCAATGTCGTGACCTATCCGCCGCCATCGGGCAATCGCTGCTGGGCGCTGGGCGAAGCGATCTCGCGCGCGGTTTCAAGTTTCCCTCAAGACCTCAAGGTCCAGATCTGGGGCACGGGCGGCATGAGCCACCAGTTGCAGGGGCCGCGCGCCGGCCTGATCAACAAGGAATGGGACAACCGCTTTCTCGACGGACTGACCGGGGAAGGACAGGACCTGCGCCATGTCCCCCACATCGAGTACCTGCGCGAGACCGGCTCGGAAGGGATCGAAATGGTCATGTGGCTGATCATGCGCGGCGCCCTTGGCAAGAGCACCCGGGCCCTGCATCGCCATTACCACGTGCCGGTCAGCAATACGGCCCTCGGCCACATTGTCCTCGAACCCGTCGATCCTACGGTGCCGCCTAGCCGCACCCTCGAAGGCGGCAGCCCGATCGCGCAGAAGATGATCGCCTGATCGATCGACCTGCTCGGCTGCTCCTTCACGAAAGACAATGGTGGCCGTGCGACGAACACCCGGATGAACGGACATCTGGCAGCCGTGCGCCGCCAGATGTCCGTTCCTGTTTGCAGGCCAGAAGGGCTTGGAACTTCTTAACTGTAGGGCATTGCCATAACGGGAAGAAATGAGGGCGCTGTTGCCCAGAGATCCGGCTCACGCACTTCTCCCGCAAAGCGCGCCTTGGCGAGGCATTCCTCCCATTCAAGGGCAGGCACGCTATCGGCAACGATGCCGCAACCGACATCAAGACGTCCGGTGTAGCCCTCGCCGGCGCCGGTCACGTCCATGGTCCTGATCGCGACGTTGAACATTGCCCGGTCCTTGCCGAGAACGCCGAGGGCCCCCGTGTAGAGGCCGCGACCGAAGGTTTCGACGCGCGCGATGACTTCGCTGGCCCTGATCTTCGGTGCCCCAACGATCGATCCGCAGGGAAAAAGCGCCTTGAGGATGTCCATGGCTCCGACGCCCGCTCTCACGCGGCTGCGCACCGTCGATGTCATCTGCCAGACCGATGGATACCCCTCGATATCGAAAAGCGCCGGGCAGCGCACGCTACCCGGCTCGCTCACGCGCGACATGTCGTTGCGCAGGAGATCGAGGATCATCAGGTTCTCGGCGCGGTCCTTGGGACTGCCAAGCAGTTCGTCATGCAATTGCCGATCACGAACCGGATCAGGATGGCGCGGCCGTGTGCCTTTCATCGGTCGGGCCTGCAGCTGATTTCCTTCAAGCCGAAAGAAGAGTTCGGGCGAAAAGGACAGCACATGGCGCTCGCCAGTGGCGATCATGGCACCCAGCGGCGCCTTTGCGCGTGAACGAATGCGGCAATAGGTCGCCAGCGGATCGCGCAATGCCGTGCGCGTGGGGAACGTCAGGTTGGCCTGGTAGATCTCGCCAGACGCGATACTTTCGAGCACAGAGCGGGCACCTGCCTCAAAGTCGCGCTGCGTTACCAGCGATTCCAGCCGTGTTCCGCCCGCGAGGGCACATTCATGCAAGGATGCACCGAGCGGCAACGGACCAGAGGTTTGCCGGCCAAATACGCCGAACCAGAGCAAAGGCGCGGGCCTGCCGGATAATTCAGTGAGGTCGGCGCGGACCGCGAATCGATCGAAGGCAGGCGCTGCGCCGTAGGAGAGGAACCCTGCCAGGGTCCTTCCCCGGGCGATCAGCGCGTCGATCCGTAAAAGGGCGCTTTCGACCTGATCGAGCCGGTCGCAGAACACTTCCTCCTCCAGGTCGGTGAGAATCGTCGCCTTGTCCCTGGCCTGATCGTCGAGCAGGACGAAGGGGCGGCCAAGCCCGTATTCCGTCAGTAGAGTGTGCTGAATATCCGCGACCTGCCCCGCCCCGATGGACCATCCTTCGGGGTAGGTCTGGCCGCTCAGGTCCACCGCACCACCCGCGTCGAGGCCAGACCGTTGAGAAGGGCAGCCGGCTTCTGAACGCAAACCTCGACCCGTACGACGAGATCGCTTTCAAGGCACCGTTCGGCCAATCTCGCCGCGAACGTCTCGATAAGGCAGATTCGCTCACAGGCGAGGTCCTGCGCATGTTCAACTATGCGGTTGTAATCGATCGTCTCTGTCAGGATGTCCTCACGCGGAGTGACGATGTCGGCAACGACGCCAATAATCAATGTCTGCTTGCGACCGATCTCATGCGAATGCACGCCAATATCGGCGGCGACACGCAAGTCGTTGACCGCAACCTGCGAAACGCAGTTCAGGCCTGCGTCCTTCCCGATGCTTGTCAGATCCATTTGCAGGTTCATCTTCACCCCTTTCTCCGGCACTTCGATCCGTCAGACTGAAAGCCTGTGCCGCGCTTCACCGAGGCTCAGAGCAGCGGCCTTAGCCGTATTCGACAGGAGGCAGGCAATCGTCATCGGACCGACTCCGCCCGGCACCGGAGTGACCGCACGCGCATGCTGCACTTCATCGAAAGCGACATCGCCCATGAGGCCCGTCGTACCATCCGGAAGGGCCACGCGCGTGATACCGACATCGATGATGACCGCGCCTTCCTTGACCCAGAAGCCCTTTACCAGTCCCGGCGCACCGGCAGCTGCCACGACAATGTCAGCCTTGCGCACGATCTCCGACAGACCCCGCGTCTCGATGTGGGTGACAGTAACGGTAGCCTCGCGCTCCAGCAGCAACATCGCCACCGGCTTGCCGACGATGTTGGACTTGCCGATCACCACCGCATCGAGCCCACGGTAGTCGGAGATGACGGTGTCGAGCAACATCATGACACCCAAGGGCGTGCATGGGACAAGCCCGCCGGTCCCGGTCGAAAGCCGACCGACGTTGACCGGATGAAACCCGTCAACATCCTTGTCCGGCGTGATCGCGTCGAGCACGAGGCCCGCATCGATGTGATCCGGAAGCGGCAATTGGACGAGAATTCCATGGACGGTCGGATCGCTATTAAGGTCTTCGATCAGGGCAAGCAGATCCGCTTCATCCGTCGCGGCCGGAAGTCGATGTTCGGTCGAACGCATGCCGACCTTACGGCATTCGCGGACCTTGCGCCCGACATAGACTTCGCTGGCCGGGTCATTGCCCACCAGAACGACCGCCAGCCCAGGCGCCTGGCCCAGCCTTTCGGTCAGTCCCCTCACCGTCTCTGCGGTCTGCTCCGAAACGCTGCGTGCGAGCGCCTTGCCGTCGATCAGCGCGCTCACTGTTCGCTCGCCAGCGCGAGATTACCTTCGGTCTTGGGATCGGGATTACGGGCGTGCGGAACCCCAGTTCGGACGATCTTCATTGTTTCCTCTCGCCAATCGCGAATGTCTGGCCCAGTGCGTCGCTATAAGACCGTTTTTCCAATATACGAATTTTCATGTGTATGAAATAGAGACCTTGATAGTTCTGCGCGACGCGCTCGGCATCGCGGGGCGAGGACGCAAACCGCTCATCTTGACGCCGCGGCGGCGAATGGTCATCGTTCGATGCAAACGACGCAAAGCGTCTCAGGGTGGGGCTCGAAACTCATTGCAAGTTGAAGACAATAGCCGGTCCGACGAGACTGACCTCGACAATTCCTTCGGTTATCAACTCAAGATGCTCCAGGTCGATGTCGATGCGCGCGCACGCGAAGCACTCGCGGAATTCGACATTTCGCCAGCCAGGGTCACGGCGCTGATCGTGATCAACAAGAATGCCGGCTGCACCCAGACTGCGCTGGGTGAGGCGCTGTCGATCAATCGCGCCAGTGCCATGAAACTGGTCAATATCCTCGAGGCTCGTGGGTTCGTAACACGAGCGGCAGCGCCCGATTCCCGGGCCAATGCACTCTACCTCACGAGGCTCGGCGATGCGACGCTGCGCAAGATGACTGCAGCTCTGGAAGAAGCCGACCGCGATGTCCTCTCCCCGTTGAGCCCAGCGGAACAGGAAGTTTTCCGCGCGTACATGCAACGCGTCCGCAAGGGTCTCGCCGACTGCCGCAGGGGGACTAACGAGAACTCTGACGAAGGCTGACGCCCCGGACAGGCAGGATGACCGGGGCGTGCCACCACCACAGATCGGACGTTATCAAAGGCTGGTAGGTGCTCCGTCGAGCAGGATGGTCTTGGTTTCGACGAAGGCATTCAGGCCTTCCGGCCCACCTTCGCGACCGTTGTCCCGTCCTCC
>NZ_CCBH010000211.1:0-40369 GCF_001368935.1 Novosphingobium sp. KN65.2 | reverse complement strand
GGTGTAGCGCTCGGCGGGGATCGGGTCGGAGCCGCGATAGGTATAGCTCTCCTCGGTCAGGATCTTCGGCGGCGTTCGCGAATCCGTGGCCATCAGTTCGGCCCAGGTGATACCTTCGCTGCGGTCTTCGCCCAGTTTCACTTCGGGGTCCCGGTCAGCCATCTCTCTGCATTCTCCCAAGAATGGAATTCCCTGTTTGGCCCATGTCTGGACCAGCGTGAAGGCATAGTCACCTTGCCGAAATCATAGGTTGTTCCACGGCCGGGATCGGTCATGTTGCCTTTGGAATGAAATTTTTTGGGAGACTGCCGTGAGCAAACGGCTTGAAGGCAAGGTCGCGCTGGTCACCGGAGGCACTTCGGGCATCGGCGCCGGCACGGTCGAGCGGCTTGCCGCCGAAGGTGCAAAGGTCATTTTCACCGGTTCGAACGAGGCCGCCGCGCAGAAACTCTGCGCTGCCACCGGCGCGCGGTTCGAGAAGCACAACGTGACCGACGCTGCGGCCTGGGGACCTCTGATCGACCGCATCCTCGAGGAGCATGGCCGACTGGACATCGCATTCGCCAATGCCGGGATCGAGGCGGGCGACGGAAGCGTCGAGGACATCACCATCGAGGCCTGGAACAACATCATGGGCGTGAACCTGACCGGAGCCATGCTCACGGTGCAGCACGCCATGCGCGCCATGGCCAGGAATCCCGATGGCCCGACCGGCTCGATCATCGTCAATTCCTCGATGAACGCGCACCGGGCGATGGGCAATTTCGTGGCCTATTCGGTTTCCAAGTCAGCAGTTCTCGCGCTGGTAAAGTCCTCGGCCGTTCACGCCGGCAACCAGAAATACAAGATCCGCGTCAACGCCGTCCTGCCGGGCGTGGTCGAAACCGCGATGATCAAGAACCTGATCGACAAGTCGGGCGACCCGGAAGCCACGCGTGCCGCTTATGAGGGCCTCTCTCCGATGGGTCGCATGGCCACGGTCGAGGAAATCGCCGGGCTCGTCGCCTGGCTGGCGTCCGACGAGGCCCGCTTCTCCTCGGGCAGCGAATTCACCATGGACGGTGCCAGCACTGCAGGGATGAACGGCGTATGAGCGATCTGGGTTCACAACGCCTGCAAGGCCGCGTCGCCCTCGTTTCCGGCGGCCTGCGCGGCATCGGCCTCGCCTGCGTCGAACGCTTCCTGGCCGAAGGCGCGGAAGTCGTCATTACCGACCTCGATGCGCCCGACAGCGAACTTGCCACCTCGACCGTCGAACGGCTCGGACAGGCGGCCAGCTACGTCCAGGCCAATGTCACCAAAAGCGAGGATTGGGAACGCGCGCGCGCCACTGTCGCCGAGCGCCACGGGAAGCTGCACATCCTGGTCAACAATGCCGGCACCGACCTGACCGGTCCGGTCGAAAGCCTGACCGACGGGGACTGGCGGCGCATCATGTCGATCAACGTCGACGGTGTCTTCATGGGCACCCGCGCCTTCGTCCCGATGATGGCCGAAAGCGGCAAGGACTTCAAAGGCGGCGCATCGATCATCAACGTCAGCTCGATCATGGGCCTTGTCGGCATGAGCGAGGTTTCCGCCTACAATGCCACCAAGGGCGCCGTGCGCATGTTCACCAAGGGCATCGCCGTCGAATTCGCGGAAAAGAAGATGCCGATCCGCGCCAACTCGCTCCACCCGGGTTTCGTGGTCACCCCCCTGCTTGCGCAAGGCTTTCAGCGCTGGGTTGACAGCGGCGTTGCCGAAAAGGCGCAGGACCTCGTCGACATGGTCGCCGGCAAGACGCCGATCGGCCGCCTGGCGGATCCTTCGGAACTGGCCAGCGCGGTATATTTCCTCGCCAGCGAGGACAGTTCCTACATGACCGGCGCCGAACTCGTCGTCGACGGCGGCTGGACCGCCCAGTAACCTCAACAAGGGGAGAGATAAGACCATGACCATCGCCCTTCCCGGCGTCGTCGCCGTCGTCACCGGCGCGGCCGGCGGCATCGGCCGTGAAATCGTCAAGGCCATGAAGGCCGCCGGCGCAACCGTGATCGCCACCGACTTGCGCGACAGTGCAGAGATCGAGGGCGCGGACCATTACCTCAGGCACGACGTCACCAGCGAGGCCGACTGGCGCGCGGTGGAAGCACTGGTGCGCGAGAACTATGGCCGTCTCGACGCGCTGGTGAACAATGCGGGCTTCTCCATCGTGACGAAGTTCGAGGACACGCCGCTGTCCGAATTCCACAAGGTCAACGCGATCAACGTGGATTCCGCGATCATCGGCACGCAGATCATGCTCGACCTGCTCAAGGCTGGCGGCAAGGCCCGCAAGGCCGGCGCGTCGGTCATCAATTTCTCGAGCGTGGGCGGCCTGCGCGGCGCGCCGTTCAACGCCGCCTATTGCACCAGCAAGGCCGCGATCAAGATGCTGACCAAGTGCCTTGGCGCCGAGTTCGGCGCGCTGGGCTACAACATCCGGGTGAACTCGGTGCACCCCGGCGGCATCGACACGCCGATGCTCGGTTCGATCATGGACCGCTACGTCGAAATGGGCGCCGTACCCTCGCGCGAAGTCGCGATGCAGGGCATTCTCGCCAATCATCCGATCGGCAGGATGGGCCGGCCCGATGAAATGGCTGGCGGCGTGGTGTTCCTCGCCAGCGAGGCCTCCAGCTTCATGACCTGCGACGAACTCGTGATGGACGGAGGCTTCAGCCAGGTCTGACCCCGGATCGCGATGCAACGGGAGCCGCCTGCACCATCGGCTCCCGCCCTGCAATGCCAAGTGAAGGATCCCGCGCAATGTCCCGCAAGCTGCCCGGCGTAATCGGCGTCCACCATATCGGCGTGTCGGTTCCCGACCTCGACAAGGCTCGCGAGTTCTATTTCGATATTCTCGGCGCAGTGGAAGAAGTCGAGCCGCTGAGTTGGGCCGACAATCCCTTCATCGACAGGATCGTGGGCCTCGAAGGCAGCGCCGCACGGCAATTCTTCTGCCGCCTCGGCAACGTCCAGATCGAAGTCTTCGAATACAGTGCCCCAAGGCAAGCCCCGCTCGCCCCCGGCCGCGGGGTCAACGAATATGGCTACACGCACTTTGCGATACAGGTAGAGGATCTGGAAGCCGTGCACGAACGCATCGTCGCGGCGGGCCTGCCGGTCCATGCGCCGCCCGACATGTCATCGATCACCGTCGATGCCGACGGGACCAAACACGGTTATTCGGGAACCTACTGCCGCGACTTCTTCGGCAACGTGTTCGAGATCCTGGAAATCCACGAGACGCCGGAAATCCTGCCGATCTAAAGCGACGAGCCCCCGTCGATGACGAATTCCGCGCCAGTGGCAAAGGCGCTCTCGTCGCTGGCGAGATAAAGGCACAGGGCTGCCACTTCCTCGGGCTTGCCGATGCGGCCGATCGGATGGCCGGCTACCCATTCGGCATAGAGGGCGTCGGGATTGTCCGACTGCGCCAGCACCTTGTCGAGGATCGGCGTATGGATTACGCCGGGGTGCACCGAATTGCAGCGCATGCCGTACTTCTCGCGGGCATAGTGCAGTGCGATCGACTTGGTCATGTGCGTAACGCCCGCCTTCGCCGCGTTGTAGGCGGCCAGGTAGTGCGCGGCACGAATGCTCGCCATCGAGGCGATGTTGATGACCGACCCGCCGGTGCGCTTCATCAGCGCGATGACGTGCTTGCAGCCCAGGAATACGCCGGCAAGATCCACGTCCAGCTCGTGCCGGAAGGCATCGAGCGCGAGGTCCTCGACCGAACCGATGGTGGTGATCCCCGCGCAATTGACCAGCACGTCGATCCGGCCATGAAGCGCCTCGACGCGTTCGAAGGCGGCGATCCACTGTGGCTCGCTCGTGACGTCGAGGCTGACGAACGCCGCCGCCCTGCCCAGATCATCGGCCAGCGCCTGACCGCCTGCCTCGTCGATGTCGGCCAGCACGACATGCGCGCCTTCCTGAACGAAACGACGGACAATCGCCTCGCCGAGACCGGAGGCCGCCCCGGTGACCAGTGCGACCTTTCCGGCAATCCTGGCCGTCCCGGACACGATCATGCCTCGATCGGAATGAGGAAGTCCATCGTGTAGCGCGTGGCCTTCCAGCCCGCATCGGTGCGCTTGACGTCGAAGTAGTAGCGGCCGTTCACGGTGATCCCGCCGCCCGCCTTGTATTTGCCCATGCCGATCACATAGGCACGGATCGACGCGGTATCGCCGTCATAGGCGGTGATCGCGAAGTTGGTCAGGTAATGGGCATGGGCGGACATCGCCTCGAAAGTGTCCTCGAAGAACCCGCGGATCTCTCCATGCCCGTTGAGGCTGGGGAAGTTGATGCCCGAAAGGTCGAACACCGCATCCTCCACGAAGACATCGAGAATGCCGTCGATGTCGTGCAGGCTGTCCACCGCGTGAGCGTAGGAGACCAGCAGGTCCTGAATGGCAAGGCGGTCCTCGATCGGGCAAGCGGTCATCTGCAGCAATCCTCTCAGGTTTGGTATCTTGAAAATAGGGGCCGGAAACCCGTTCGGCGGCCGACCCCAAGGGGAATTTCAGGCGATCAGCGGCGCCCTTCGAGGTAATCGTTGATGACCTCGTGGAAGCGACTGATGCGGGTTTCCTGTTCGGCCAGGTAGGCCCGGTCGAAGCCCATCGATTGCAGGCCCTTCTGCTGGGTCACGGCCAGCGACAGGTCCTGCGACAGGAAATCGCCCTGCGCGATCGCGGCCTTCTTCTCACCGAACAGCGCGGTCTCGTGCTCGGCTTCCTCGTAGGGACGCATGCCATAGAGCGTGGCGACTTCATCGGCGCCCTCGATCTCGGGGACCATGTACCAGTAGTCGAATGTCGACCAGTTGGGGTCTTCCGGATCGGGTTCGGTGCGGAACATGTGCAGGCCCTCGGGCGTCCCGGTCAGCGTGAGGTTGGGGAAGCAGGTGTGATGGAACTGGTCGGTCAGTTCATCGTCGCTCATCTTCGCGAAGTGATGATGCCCCCGCGCAGGCCCGAGCCGGCGCCGCGCTTCCTGCAGGGCCTTGCGCGCTTCCTGCGCCTTGCCTTCGAATTCGGCCGGGTCGAGATCCCACTCCTTCAGCACGTCGGCCCACAGCGGCATGACGTTGACCGACGTCTCGTAGCGGCTGGAGGGCTGCAGTTTCTCGATCATGCGGTTGTGCCCCTGGGGGTACATCTCGAAGATCGTCGTCGAATAGTGGTCGTCGATCATCGGCTGGAACTGAGGGTGCACGGCCGGGATGTGATAGGACTCGTTGAAGTTGTCCGAGGCGAACTTCCAGTTTGTGTTCACGCGCAGGGTCAGCCAGACGACGCGCTTCCAGTTCGCCAGATCGCGGTTGGCAAGCAGTTGCGGCACCGGATCGAGGTATTCCTGCAGCGGCAGCGCATTGGGATCGAAGCTGTAGAAGACGAAGCCGCCCCAGGTTTCGCAGGGCACTTCCTTCATCCGCAGCTTCTCGCAAGGGTTGCCCTGGGGAAAGTCCTCAGGGTCCTGCACTTCGTCGAGCGCGCCGTTAATGTTCCATTTCCAGTTGTGGTACGGACAGGTCAGGTGCTTGGCGACGCCGCCTTCCTCGACATTGACCAGTCGGTTGCCGCGATGCTGGCAGACGTTGAAGAAGGCGCGGATCGAGCCGTCTTCCTGCCGGATCATGATCACCGATTCATGGCGGAAGTTGTGCGTGATGAAATCGCCCGGCTCCTCGAGCTGGCTTTCGCGCCCGCCCACGTGCCAAACCCGCTTCCACATGTGCTCCCATTCGCGGTCTGCGAATTCCCGGGAGTAATAGCGGTCGCCGGTAATCGCATCCCCGCGCGCCCTGGGAAACTGGGCGGAAGGGTGCGTGGGATAAGTAGCGGCCTTTTCTGGGACTTCGAGGTATCTTGTCATGGCAGACTTTCCTTCTGTCCCGGTCTTCTCCGCTACGCACCGGGTCGGGTTTTCTTGCGTTTTGTTCTGGTTATTGCGCCTCGGCAGGAAATCCGGGGCGGATAGGATCGGTCACGCCGTCCCAGCCATCTGCGGCTGCGGCAACGCGCTCGAAGAAATCGGTCTGGATCGGGTTCTCTTCGATCAGCTCGATCATGCAGCCAATCGACTTGCTGGTATCGATGTAGCTGAAACGGAAGCCGCCGAACTCGCCGTCGACCGCAGTCACGAAGCCCTGGTCGATGTAGCTGGCGTAAACCGCGTCGTAATCGTCGGTATAGATGGCGAGATGGTGAAAGCCCCCCTCGCCTTTCGCGATGGTGTCGCGATAGGCGGAGGGGCTGTCGCAATGCTGCTGCACCAGCTCGATCTGCACACCGCCCGATTGGGCGATGGCGACCGAGAAATCGAGGCCCGCGGCTTTCTTGCCGCGATAGGCGTATTCGGAGACCTCGATGTGCGGGACGACGAGGAACGGCCCGATCCCGGTAGTCTGGGTCCAGCGCGTGCAGGCGGTCTCGATATCGTCGACCATCAGCGCCACCTGCATCACATGGCGCCCCGGGACACCGGGAGCGGGCAGTTTCATCGGATCAGTCCTTGTTCTGGACCATGTCGTTCAGCAGTTCGTGGAACCGCTGCACGCGCTTTTCCTGACCCGGCAGAATGCAGCCTTTGAAGCCGCGCGAATTGAGGCCCTGCTGCTGGCTGGTGCCGATCGACAGATCCTGGTCGGCGACATAGCCAAGGCTCACGCCATCGCCATAGACCGAGTGGCGGGCCTCGGCGTCATGCCGAAACGGCAACCTGCCGATCGGTGTATCGACTTCCTTCATGCCTTCGACCGGCGGATAGAGGCACCAGTGCTGGAACACGCACTTTTCCGGATCGGTGGGATGCGGTTCGGTGCGCAGGATCTGGCACTGCTCGGGGCTCATCGTGATCGTGAGGTTCGGGAACAGCGTGCAGTGGAAATAGTCCACCAGTTGCTGGTCGGTCATATCGTCGTAGTTCTTGTAGCCACGGCCCGGCCCGAGCTTGCGCTTGGCCTCGATGATCGCCTGACGCAGGTCGCCGGTGTGACCGTTGTACTCGGCCGGGTCGATGCCCCAGGCGGCCGCGATCTCATCGAGCGGGGCGGGAACCTCGGTGGTGTGGAAGTCCTGCCGCGTGGTCGCCTGATGGCCCTTCATCCACATCGAGTTGTGGCCCGACGGGTACATTTCGAACAGTGTGTCGGGAAGGCCGTCGTTGATGAAGGTCGACAGTTCCGGGTGGATCGTCGGCAGGTGGTAGGATTCGTTGAAGTTGTCGCGGATGATCTTCCAGTTGAACTCGCAGTCTGCCGACAGGTTGAGCACGCGCACCCAGTTGTCGAGGCCGTAACCCTTCAGGCGCTCGGGGAACGGCGAGAGCCATTCCAGCAGCGGCGGGACGTCATCGTCCATGCACCAGAACACGAACGGTCCCCAGGTCTCGCAGCGAAGCTCGGACAGGTGCACCTTGCCGCAGGGGCTGCCGCCCTCGAAGTCGTCCGGATCCTGCACTTTGGCCAGGGTCCCGTCGAGATCGAAGGTCCAGTTGTGGTAGCCGCATACGATGCGCGGAACGCTGGCGGCATCGCCAAGGACGAGGCGGTTGCCGCGGTGCGGGCAGGAATTGTAGAAAGCACGGATCGAGCCGTCCTCCTGCTTCACCATGATCACCGATTCCTTGGCGAAGTTGTGGCGGATGATGTCGCCCGGCTCTTCCAGTTCGGCAAGGACACCGCCCAGGTGCCAGACCTTGGGCCAGAGGTGCTTCATCTCCTTGTCCATCCACTCCTTGGAGATGTAGCGGTCGGCGGTGATCGTATCGCCCCGAACCGGCTGATCGAATTCCTTGGAATAGCGTGAGATATTGGCCTGAACGTTCATGATCTGGGTCCTTCTCGATTCCCGGGGGCTGGCCAGCGGCATTGCGGGCCGAAATCGGGTTTGCGGCAAGCGGCAAGGTCGCGGATTTGCGCGACGGGGTCGAAGCCCGATGATTGCGTCTTATCGAGCAACCTTGCCTCTCCCATTTTCAGAAGCTGTAGCGGAAGGTCGCGCCATATTCGCGCGGCGTTCCGAGCGAGGCCAGCGTACCGATGCCGGCCAGGCTCAGCTTCTGGTTGAAATATTTCTCGTCGAACAGGTTACGACCGTAGAGGCCGATCTTCCAGCCGGCATCGTCCGGCCCCCAGTTCAGGCTGGCATTGACCAACTCGACCGGTCCGACACGTTCCACAGGCAGGTTCGTGTAGCTGGTGAACTTGGAGCTGGAATAGGTGTACTGGCCGTTCGCAGTCAGTGTACCATTTCCAAGCGCCATCTGCCAGTTGGCCCCGAACGACGCGTTCCATTTGGGCGAGTTCATCAGGCTGTTTCCCGCATAGGAAGCGGGAACGAGACCACCCGTCGCCGGGTCCAGTATCTGGGTGTCGTATTCCTTGTACTTGGCATCGAGGTAGGCCAGTGCGCCGGTCAGGGTCAGGCCGTTGACCGGGGCCGCGGTGACTTCCAGTTCGAAGCCCTTGGTCTCGGCCTTGCCCGCGTTGGCGATCGAGGCCGAGTTCGCACCCGAAGGGTAGGTGATGTTCTGCACCACCTGCATGTTCTTGTAGAAGTTGTAGAACGCGGCAAGGTTCACGCGCAGGTGACGGTCAAGCAGGTCGGCCTTGAAACCGGCCTCGATCGTGTCGAGCTTTTCCGGATCGAACGGACCGATGTCCTCGGCCACGACGATGCGTCCGGTAAAGCCGCCCGACTTGAAGCCGCGCGCATAGTAGCTGTAGAGCATGACGTCGGGCGTGACCTTGTAGTCGAGCCCGACCTTCCAGCCGACGTTGTTCCATGCCTTCTTGCCGCTCGCGACGATCAGCGAGCCCGGGATCAGCGGATCGTCGAAAGTCGCGACGCCGTCCGGATTGATCGTATTGGCCGTCGTGGAGACCGCATCGGTCTTTTCGTGGCTATAGCGAATGCCGGCCTGCAGACGAAGGTCGGGCGTAATGTCCTGGTAAAGCTGCGCAAAGCCGGAGATCGACCAGTTGGTCTGCTCCTGCGTCTGCGGCTGGCCAAGGCCCGGCAGGAAGCCGTCGAGCTTGCCCTGCTGGTCCAGCGTGTAGTGCTGGCGGAAGTAATAGCCGCCCACGATGAGGCGCGTGGTGTCGGTGATATTGACCAGGTCGCGCAGCTCCTGGCTGAACTGGTGATGCTTGATCCGGCGATGCGTCTGCAGCAGCACCAACGTGGTCGCATCGTCATCCGAGTAGAGATCGTTGTCGTAATCGCGATAGCTGGTGATCGACGTCCAGTCGCCGATGCCGGTCGACAGGTTCTGCGTCAGCGTGACCGTATAGGTGTTACGGTCGTTCGCGTCAGGCTGATCGTAGCTGAGGCCGCGCTTGAAATCGAAAGCCTTTTCGGTCTCGCCGGGAACATAGAACAGTTCACCCGGGCCGGCGAGCAGGATGCCCGTCTGCGAGCCATTGCGGCTGCGCACGTATTCGCCGATCAGGGTCGCATCGTAATTGCCCTCGGCATACTTGAGGTAGCCGCGCAGCGAGGTGATGTTGCGCTCGCCGATGCGGCGATTGTCCGCGTAGTTGCGGAAGTAGCCGTCCATCGAATTGTGCAGGACGCTGATCTTGCCCGAAAGATTATCGGTGATCGGGAAGTTCAGCGCGGCATTGAGCTCAAGATGGTTGTAGTTGCCGTACACGGCTTCGAATTCGCCGCCCAGTTCGCCCGTCGGCTGCTTGGTCACGACGTTGATGACGCCGCCTGTCGTATTGGCGCCGAACAGCGTGCCCTGCGGTCCGCGCAGCACTTCGACCCGGTCGATGTCGAACAGCGAAAGCAGCGCTGCGGTGTTGACGCCGACGACGACCCCATCGACCACCACCGAAACCGTCGTGCCGACATAAGGATCGGCATCGTTCACACCGACACCGCGAATGGTAAAGACAGCCGAATCCGGAGAGTTGGAGAACGTGTTGATCTGCACGTTCGGAATCGAATTGGCCAGGTCGGAGACGTTGTTGACTTGCGCTGCGGCAAGGGTCTCGCCCGTGACCGCAGTCACCGAAATCGGAACGTCCTGCTGGCTTTGCGCCTGCTTTTGCGCGGTAACGACGATTTCTTTCAGACCGCCGGTGGAATCTTCGCTCTGTTGTGCATGGGCCGGCGCCTGCACGATGGCGGCGCAGCAGGTTCCCAGCAACAGATATGATAATGCCTTCTTCATGCCTCTCACTCCCCTCTCGTTCTTCCGCCCACATTTGTGATGCGTGAGTTCGGAAATTCGGGGTGACCGAAAATAAACCGGCTCCCCTGCCGGTTTTTATGCTATACCTTGCGACGTCTGCTAACCTGCGACTTTGATTAGGTGCTGCTAGCAGGCCCTGCCTGGGCAAAATCCGGCGCAAAATTCGGGGGTGAGAATGACGATCGAAGCATTGCAGGACCGTATGTTGAGTGCCCTGCGACCGGATCACGTGTCCGAGCCGCCGACGAAATGGCAGCAGCGCAAGAGCGCCAAGATGCGGGAACGCCTCGTTTCGACCGCCGTCGATTGCCTCCTCGAGCACGGCTATACCGGCCTCACCACCGCCGCCGTCGCTACCCGCAGCGGCGTTTCACGCGGGGCCATGCACCACCATTTCCAGACGCGCATGGAACTGGTGAGCGCAGTCGTCGAACACGTCGTCTTCGAGCGGATGCGCGCCTACCTGTCGGACTATTTCGACATCCTCGCCCACCGCCAGGGCGAAGCGATCATCGAACTGGCCTGCGAAGCGCACTGGCGCTCGGCACAAAGCCGGGAGTACGCGGCCTATCTGGAACTCACGGTCGCCGCGCGCACCGACGCAGAACTTGCGGCCATCTTCAATCCCGCCTCGCGCCGCCTCGACGAAGTCTGGACCGGCGAGATGATCGAGGCCTTCCCGCAATGGAAGGATCACTGGGACATGCTGAAACTGTCGCACGATTTCATCAGCGCGATGCACATGGGCATGGTCCTGCACAAACCGATCTACGACGGCACCGGGCGCATGGAAGTGCTGCGCCGCTTTGCTTCGCACACCATTCAGGAGCTTTACGACAGGCGCTAGGAGATCGATCGAAGCGCCCATTTTCTGCCTCGCTTGAAAAAACCGGCACCTCGACCCGCTTTCTCTCACATATGACAGGTGTCGCAAGGCTCAGTCCTCTTCCAGACTTCGAAGCATAACGAATCGAATTGGGAGAGAGGTCCCATGAACAAGCCGGCCGACTTCGAAGCCCCGCTCGACGGGCGCGATCCATCCAACCTGCGCGGCGATCCCATCACCGGCGATCGCTACTATTCGCACGAATTCATGCAGCGCGAATGGGACATGATGTGGACGCGCATCTGGCACATCGCCGGACGTACCGCGGACATTCCCGAGGCCGGCGATTTCGTCGTCCATGACTTCATGAAGGAATCGGTGATCGCCGTCCGGCAGGAAGACGGCTCGGTTCGCGCATTTTACAATTCCTGCGCGCATCGCGGGATGCGCATGGTCAAGGGCATGTCCTCGGTCGATGCGATTTCCTGCCCCTATCACGGCTGGCGCTATGGCATCGACGGCAAGCTGATCCACGCCCAGGACAGCGATATCGATTTTCCGCAGGGCAATCCTTGCGGGAAGCTCGGCCTCAAGGAACTGCGCTGCGAGATCTGGGGCGGCTTCGTGTGGTACACGATGGCCAAGGAAGGCCCCTCGCTCCACGAATACCTCGCGCCGATGCCCGAGGTGTACAAGAACTATCCGATGGACACCGCCGTGCGCGTTGCCTGGTATCGCATCGCGCTCAACGCGAACTGGAAGTTCGTCACCGACAATTTTTCCGAGAGCTATCACACCCGTACCGCGCATCCGCAGGTGCCGCCATGGATCGATCAGGACGTCGACACCGCCAGGCATGAGATGTGGCCCAACGGCCATGGCCGCACGGTGCAGCCGATGCGCCCGTCCCTGTCCGACCGACTGCCGGCAGACCAGCCGCACCCTTACAAGATGATCCTGCAGGCCTGGGGCATCGATCCCGAAGGCTACGCCTCTTATGAGGAAATGGCGATGCAGGGATGGCTCGATCTCAAGGCGGCCAAGCAGCGCGAATGGAAAGAGCGCGGCTATGTGCACTATGAGCACATGGACGACGAGGAGATCACCGACAGTCCTCACACGGTGATCTTCCCTAATGTGACGATCAGTTTCCTGCCCGACAACCTCGTCTTCTTTCGCAGCGAACCGCACCCCGAAGACCCGGAAAAGTGCTACTTCGACCTGTGGTGCATGGCCTTCCCGGTCGAAGGACAGGAAATGGTGGAATCGGTCATGGCCGGCCCCAAGCCGCTGCGCGAAGTCGCCGAGTGCGAACACCGCGATTTCGACAACGGCAAGGGCATCCCCGAATTAACCGGACAGATCGTCTTTCAGGACATGGAACTTGCCGAAGGCATGCAGGCCGGCATGCATTCGCGCGGCTATACCGACGCGTACCTGCCGGCCCAGGAAACGCGCGTGCGCTTCTTTCATGAAGTGCTCAATGACTGGCTCGAAGGAAGGAAACCCTGATGGCAAATGTGGCAATGACCGGAGCGGGTCGAGGCATCGCCCTCGAACTCGTCAAACAGCATTACGCGAAAGGCGACCGCGTCTTCGCGCTGGTGCGCAACCCGGCAGGGGCAAGCGAGCTGAACGCTCTGGCCGAAAGCTCCGGCGGACAGGTCACCGTGCATGAAATGGACGTCGGCAACGACGCTTCGGTCGCGGCCGGCGCTGCCTCCACCGGGGATACCCCGATCGACATTCTCTACAATGTTGCCGGTGTCCTTGGCGAACCCTCCCCGCAGCTCGAAGCCATGGACTGGAAGGACTTCGACGACACTATCGAAATCATGCTCAAGGGACCGATGCGGGTGATGCTCGCCTTCCTGCCGCGCATGAGCGAAGGTTCGAAAGTCATCAACTTCTCGAGCCAGCTCGCCGCGTCGACTTGGCCATATGGCGGATATTATCCTTATGTCGCAGCAAAGGCCGGCCTCAACCGGATGATGCGCTCGGCAGCCATCGACCTCAAGGACCGTGGCATCGTCATCGGCCTGCTTCACCCCGGCTACGTCCAGACCGATATGGGTGGCCCCAATGCCGAAATCAGTCCTGAAGAAAGCGCGAGCCAGATTATCGCCCTCGCCGAAGGCTGGACGCTCGACAAGTCGGGCGACTTCTACAAGTGGAACGGCGAACAACACGCCTGGTAAGGGGAACCGAAGCAATGGCCTTTACCGGCAATTTCGAAGACCGCGTCCTCATTCGTGAGACTATCGAGACTTATGCCCACGGCGTCATGACCAAGGACGCCGAGACCTGGGCTGCGACCTGGGCCGACGACGCTTACTGGGCCCTGCCCGAGTATCCCGACCTTGGCGGCTTCACCGGCAAGGAGGCGATCGTTGCGGGCTGGGTCGAGTCCATGAAGCACTACGGCCTCGACAACTGCACCAAGCCGATGATCTACGTCGCCCATCCCGGCGAGATCGACGTCGAGGGCGATCGTGCGAAATCGATCTCCTATACTTCGGAAATCTTCGAGGATCCGGCAACGAAGAAGACGCTTCGCGTGCGGGGCCGGTATGTCGACGAACTCGCGAAGATCGATGGCAAATGGCTGTTCACCCGCCGCGAATATACGACGATGCACACCGCCGAAGACTGATCGGCATCACCGATCCGGGCTTTCAGCCGACGGGAGGCAGGTCCGAGGCCGCTTCCGTCACGCTGAAGGTCCGGATGCGGGAGCGGTCGAAGAGCCTTTCCTCGTCCTCGACGATCATCGCGATCGTTTCCGGATCGCTCATCGCGGCAAAACAGGCATCGCGCGTGGCCTCGTCGGGAAAATCGATCTCCATCACCACATCGGCATCGCAGGTCTGGTCCACCCCGTCCGTGGGCGCAAGGAAGCGGCGGACATAGCGGGTCGCGTATCCAGCCAGCACCTTCTCGCCGATATGGCGATGGCTGGTCTCGTAATAGGCGCGAAAATCCTCGCGGCTCATGCCCTCGCGGCGCTTGAGCAGGGTGATGACGGTCACGGTCATGCCAGCCTCTCCAGAAAACTGCGCGTCGCGTCGGCCACCGCTTTTGCCCGCAATGCCGGGTGGGAAAACGCCTCGCGCAGAGCCGCAGAGCGCAACTCGATCGACAGGGGGATCTGCGGCGGCAGTGCTTCCAGCATGGCCGCCAGTGGCAACACGCCCTCCCCGCATTGCTCGCGCAGATCGATGGCATCGATGATCACGGCATCGAAATCGTTGGGATCGGGCCGTACTGCCCGCGCATCGCACAACTGGGCATAGGGAAGTAACGCCCGGTCGATCGCAGCGATCTCGGCCACGGTGGTTCCCGAACGATCGACATGGATCGGATCGATCAGCACGGCACGCAACGGATGGGCCACCCGGTCGAGAATTCCCAGCGCCTGGGCCAGGTTCTTCACTTCGGTGAAGATCCCGAATTCCAGCGCCACGCGCATTCCCGTGCCCTCGGCATGGCGGCACAACGCCGCTAGATGCTCCACCGTCGCCGCGGCATCGGGATGAGAGGAAACGCAAAGGACGTTCTTCGCGCCCAGTTCCATGCCCACATCGAGTACGCGCTTGTGAACGTCGAGCGACGTGTCCGGCTTGATCCAGACGACCTCGACATCGAGCACGGGCAGGCCCGTTGCAGCCAGCGCAGCGCGGGTATCCCGCGTGGTCTGCTCGGTCCATTCGCCCGGCTCGACCCAGATGCCGACTTCGTCGAAGCCGGCTGCGCTGGCCGCCTCCACGACGTCGACCGGGCCGAACTCGGGAAGCACCCCCGAGGCAAGTGAAATACGGTGCATGAAATCCTCTCCCCGGTGGCCTTGCGCCCCACTGTTTACATCTGCGGTTCGGGAAGCGTCTCGTCGTCTTCGAGATACCAGTTCAGCCATTCATGGAAGAACTGGTTGCCGCGTTCGTTGCGACCGAACGTGATGTCGTCATGCGCCCCGCTTTCGAGCCCCTTCTGGATCTCCAGACCGATCACGTAGTCTTCCTCGTACGTGACGTCGCGGAAGAAGTTCATCGCCGCCTCGACCTTTTCGCGGTCGGCCTCGTCCTTCACCGGCTCGCGGCGCAGATAGTTGAGGACGGTGCGGTTGCGATCCGGCGTCGGCCCGGGGAACAGCTGGGCAACCTGGGTGATTTCCGGCGCGACGAAGATCGAGACGTTGGGGAAGAAGATGCGCACGAAGTCGTAGCCGTTGTTCTCGCACTCGCCCCACTTGTCGCGCGGGACGTCCTTGAGCTGATCGGCGATCGAATGCTGCGGGAAGCCGATGCGCATGTTCGGGCCGAAGCCTTCGTAATGCATCGTGTTCGACGGCGTGCGCGGAAAGATCGTTTCCGGGTGCAGCGACTGAAAGTGATAGCCTTCAAGATACCCGTCGAAAGCGATCTTCCAGTTTGCGCCCTCGATCGTGCGGTTGCCCAGGTACGTCCAGTTGGCGAAGTCGAGCGCTTCGAAATCCTCGAGGTAACCGCGGAAGTAATTGTCGAGGTCCATCGGCGCATTGGGCGTCAGGCACACGAAGATCATACCGGCGCGTTCTTCGCAGGGCAGGACGCGCAGGCCCATCTGCGACTTGTCGACATCGCCAAAGGTGCTCGCCTCGGAAATCCCGATCAGGCGGCCGTCGGCACCGTAGGTCCAGGCGTGGTACTTGCAGGTGAAGCGCGAACAGTTGCCCTTGCCCTGGTCGGCGACCGGCGCCCCGCGGTGCGAACAGACATTGAGGAAGGCGTGCACCTGCCCCTGCTTGTCGCGATTGATCAGGACCGGAACGCCCATCGCGTCCATCGCCTTGTAATCGCCGGGATTGGGCAGTTCGGCCGTGAACGCCAGCATCAGCGGTACGCGCTTGAAGATCAACTCGATTTCAGCGTCGAACTGGTCCTTGTCAGTGTAGCTGCTCGACGGGACCTTCAGCGTCTTGTCGGTCATGAAGGTCTTCTTGTTCTCGACGTAATCGAGCATGATTTCGGCGACGTCGCCAAGGCGCTGGACGCGGTCCAAAGCTGTTCTCCCAATTTGATTCAACGCGATCCTGTGCGAGACGCCGATCCCGAACAAGCTGCTAGAGTTGCTAGGCCATGGGAAATAATGGCCCGATCGCTTGTCCGGCCCGGATCGCCGCTGCCGCAATCTTCTCTTGCTTCGTTCCCTTGCCTTTTGGACAGTTGGCCGCAAGGCGCAGCAAGGGCAGTCAGGTTTCATGGTTGAGAGGAAGAGCCCTCCCTGGGCATGGCTAGAGATCCCCCCACCCCACCTTGCCGCTTACGCCGGCACGGGGGTCTGGGACGAACGTACCATCGCGCAGCAGGCGACGGCGCTGACCGAAGCAGATCCCGACTTCGTCGCACTGCTCGACGGCGACGTCTCGATGACGCGGGCAGAAGCGGTTGCCGAAGCCGAGGCGCTCTCGGCCGCCATGCACGCGCGGGGCCTGAGGCCCGGAGACGTGATCGCCTTCCAGGTGCCGAACTGGCGCGAAGCGATGGTCATCAACCTCGCCGCCGCGATGTCCGGCCTCGTCATCAATCCGATCGTACCGATCTACCGCGATCACGAAGTGTCGATCATGCTGGGGGATTGCGGGGCGCGCGCGTTCTTCGTCGCTTCCTCGTTCCGCAAGTACGACTTTGCCGCAATGGCGCGCCGCATCAAGGGCAGCCTGCCCGAACTGCAGCACATCTTCACCGTGCGCGGAGAAGGCGCGGACGACTACGCCTCCCTGGTCGAGGAAGGCCGCGCCTTGCGCTTTGCCCGGCCGCAAGTCGATCCGCTCGGCGTCAAGATGGTGCTCTATACCTCGGGCACCACCGGCCGTCCCAAGGGCGTGCTGCACAGCCACGTATCCATAGCCCGAATCTTGCGGGAAAGTGCTGCATACTGGGGCCTCGTCGGAGGCGAAGCGACGCTTATGCCTTCGCCCGTCACCCATGTCTCGGGCTACGCCAACGGCCTCGAGGCGCCGTTCATCTGCGGCACGCGAACCGTGCTGATGGAAGCCTGGAACGCGCAGGAAGCGCTTGCGCTGATCGACCGCCACCAATTGGTCGGAACGGTCGCGGCAACACCCTTCCTCGTCGAATTGGCTGCCGCGGCACGGGCCAGCGGCAACCGCCTGCCCAGCTTCCGCTTCTTCGCGTGCGGCGGCGCTGCGGTACCGAACGACCTGATCCCGGCCGCCAATGCCGCCTTCGCCAATTGCCGCGCCTTCCGCGTCTTCGGCGCTTCCGAAGTGCCGCTCGTCACCTTCGGCTGGCCCAACGTCGAAAGCCTTGCGGCAACCACCGATGGCGCCATCGTCGATTACGAAGTGCGGATCGTCGATCATGAGGACAAGGACCTTCCGGACGGCAGCGAAGGCGAAATCCTTGCCCGCGGCCCCGCCATGATGCTGGGCTATGCCGACGAAACCCAGACCCGCGAGGCGATCACTACCGACGGCTATTTCCGCACCGGCGACCTCGGCGTGCGTTCCGATGAAGGCGCGATCACCATTACCGGGCGCAAGAAGGACCTGATCATCCGCGGCGGCGAGAACATCTCCGCCAAGGAGATCGAGGACGTGCTGCACGGCCATGCCCTTGTCCGCGAGGCCGCCGTGGTGGCGATGCCGCACGACCGGCTCGGCGAAGGCGTGTGCGCCTACATCATCGCCGAGGGCAGCGTTCCGACGTCCGACGATCTTGTGGCGCATGTGCTCGCCAGCGGGCTTGCCAAGCAGAAAATTCCCGAACGCTTCGAATTCCGCGAGGACTTCCCCCGCACCGCCTCGGGCAAAGTGCGCAAGGACATCCTGCGTGCCGACGTGAAGGAACGCATCGCGGCCCCTTCGGAAAGTTGAGCCGGGCCGACGCGCCCGAGCGTCTGGATCGCTCCGCCAGGGACCTTGGCGTTGAACGCAACCCTTCCGTCGTCCCGGCGCAGGCTGGAACCGCGCGTGTTGCCCACAACCACACGAAAAGGCTGGCCCCGGATCGAGTCCGGGGCAACCGCTAGAGTCTCAGTATCAGCCCCAGTTCGCCCCCGCCGCGTGGCGTCCGGCGCGGCGGCCGAAATAGCTGCCCGGACCAAGGCTCAGACCGCTCGCATAAGCCTTCCCGGTGCGCGGAATGTGCGCTGCACTCGCGCCTACCACGTAGAGGCCGGGGATGGCATTGGAGCGCAGGTCCAGCGCCCTGCCCTGCTCGTCGGTCTTGATCCCGCCGAGCGTGATGAACAGGTAGGTCGACTTGTCGAAACTGATGTCGAACGCGGCATAGGGCCCGGCGGTCAGCGGCTTGAGCCAGTCGGGATGCTTGTGGAAGCGACGGTCTTCCCCTTTCGCCGCGTCCTCGCTGTATTCGGCCATGGTCCTGACCAGCGATCCGGTCGGCAGGTTCAGCCCCGCCTCCATCTCTCCGACCGTTTCCCAGCCGTCGACGAGCTGGTGCTTGGCAAAGGGGTTTTCCGGGTAGGCGAAGACCTCGCTGTCGAGGATCAGGTACGCGGTCTGCCCCGGCTGTTCCATCACGAAATTGCCGAGCCGGCCGTGATAAACGTCCTCGGCCACGAAGCGCTCGCCGTTGCGGTTGACGATGATGCCCTTGATCAGCTGGCCCGGCGGGTAGATCGAGCCGGTCGGGATCAGTCCGTCCATCGAAACCGCATAGCCGCCTGCCGACATGCCCAGCCTGACGCCCGCACCGTCATTGCTGGGGATAGCCAGCGGCTCGGACGTCTC
This sequence comes from Novosphingobium sp. KN65.2, assembly GCF_001368935.1. Classification (NCBI taxonomy): domain Bacteria; kingdom Pseudomonadati; phylum Pseudomonadota; class Alphaproteobacteria; order Sphingomonadales; family Sphingomonadaceae; genus Novosphingobium; species Novosphingobium sp. KN65.2. The sequence goes on along the minus strand of NZ_CCBH010000211.1, from coordinate 21,551 downwards.
GGTCAGGAGCGGCAGGTGCTCGTCCAGCAGTTCCTTGCACAGGTTGTGGCTGCCGCAGGCGATGACCACTCCTCGCCGCGCCTTGACGAAGAACGTGCCGGTCGACTGCTTGACCTGCACGCCCATGACGCGCCTGTCCGCGTCCTGCACCAGCGCAATCACGGCGCTGTCGTAGATCGCCGGGATGGCCTCGTCGATGCAGCGCCGAAGCAGCGGCTTCATGCCTTCGGAGCCGGCATTCTCGCCCTGTCCTGCCACCTTGTGACCGCGAGGTGCGGGCTTGGCGACCTCTCGGTAGGGCCACGCCTTTTCATTGCCGGTCCACATCAGGCAGGTGGTGTCGAGCAGATAGACTGCCTTGCCCGGGAAATAGGTTCGCTCGAAGGGAACGCCCTGCTCTTCCAGCCAGTCGAAATGGTCCTTGCTGTCGCGGCAGAACGCCAGTGTCGCATTGGGATCGAGCGGATCGCAGCTTGCCATGAGGAAACGCGCCATGTCCTCGGCGCTGTCCTCGTAGCCGGCGGCATCCTGCACCGCCGTCCCACCGCCGAGATAGAAGATGCCCGAGGACATCGCACTGGCGCCCCCGCCACCCGAGGCGCGTTCGACGATCAGCACTTCGGCCCCGGCGCGATGCGCTTCCAGAGCCGCGCAAGTTCCCGCAACGCCCTGCCCGACGATGACGACGTCGACCTCGTGCTCCCAGGCGTCGACCGCATCGGGAGCGATCGTCGCGGGAATCTGCACTTCGCTCACTTGGCCGCCTGAGCCGCGGCCACCACCGCAGCCTCGATCTCGCTGTTCATCGGATTGCGCCGCAAGGTCAGGCCGCCGTTCACCTGCAGATTTTCGCCGGTCATGAAGCACTCGTCACTGGCGAGCCAAACGGCCGCGGCGGCAATATCGTCCGAAGTGCCGATCCGACCAAGCGGATATCCGGCCAGGAAGGCGTCGAACACGCCGGGGACTTCCTTGGCATGTGCGGTCATCGGCGTGTCGGTAAGTCCCGGCGAGATCGAATTGGCGCGCACGCCCTCGCTGCCGAATTCGTGGGCCACGCAGCGGATCACATGGTCCGTGCCCGCCTTGGTTCCCATGTAGGCGGCATGGTCGTTAAGCATGATCGTGGCAGTCGCCGAGCTGATCTGGATGATCGAGCCGCCCCGGCCGCCATTGCTGCGCATCATCTTGCGCAGCATCGCCTGACAGAAATGGAAAGGACCGATGTACTGAAGGTCAGTCATCGCCACCAGGTCCTCGTGCGTCGTGTCGAGGAGCGGCTTGAGCAGGCCCCAGCCGGTCGCGTTGACGGCAATGTCGATACCGCCAAGCTTCGCCTGCGCTGCATCGGCCAGGGCATTGACGCTGGCCTCGTCGGTCAGGTCGCAAGGCACCCATTCGCAGCCGGTCTCTTCGGCAAACTGCTTGAGCACGTCTTCCTTGCGCCCGGAAACGAGCACGCTCGCACCTTCCTTCATGAAGCGGCGGGCAATGTGCTGGCCCATGTTGTCGGGGCTGCTGGCGCCCAGGATGACCGCTCTCTTGCCTTGCAGTCGTGCCATGGCTCTCTCCTTGATCGTCTTGTCCGGCAGAGAGCTAGCACGCGCGCCGGACCTGCATTCCTGATCAAAAGTGTAGTGGCCCCCATGATCCCCAGCGGCGAAAGGAAGCATTCGCGAAGAAGCCGGGCACGCATGTCCGGCATTGGCAGAGGAGCTGATCACATGGATCTCGGACTGAAGGGCAAGAAGGCCATCCTGCTGGGCGCCAATGGCGGCATCGGCCGCGTCGTCGCCAGAACACTGGCTGCCGAAGGATGCGACGTCGCCATCTGCGGTCGTTCGCAGGGCAAGGTCGACAACGTGATCGGCGAGATCCAGTCGCATGGCGTCAATGCGTACGGCGAAGCGCTTGACGTGACCGATCCGGCCGCCGTGCCTGCTTTTGTCGAGAAGGCAGCCGACACCCTGGGCGGCTGCGACATCTTCATCAGCTTCACCTCGGCCAACCCCGGGCAGGACACCGACGAAGGCTGGCAGACCATCCTGAATGCCGACATCCTGCCGATGCGCCGCGGCATCGCTGCTGCACGTCCGTTCCTCGCCAAGTCCGAAGACGGCTCGATCGTGTGCATCAGCTCGACCGGCGCGGTCGAGGAATTCATGGGCGTGCAGCCCTATAACTCGATCAAGGCCGCTGTGATGAACTACTGCGCCGCCATGTCCCAGTCCTTCGCGGCAGAAGGCATCCGGGCGAACTGCATCACACCCGGCCCGGTCTGGACCGAAGACGGCCCCTGGGCGCACATCAAGGACGCCATGCCCGACTTCTACAACCAGATCGTCGGCGCCATTCCCGCTGGCCGCATGACGACCGGGGAAGAGCTCGCCAATGCAATCGTCTTCACCGCATCGCCTGCCTGCAAGGCGATGACCGGCGCCAACATCGTGATCGACGGCGGCTTCACCAAGCGCGTCCAGTTCTGATCGATAATCCTCCCTAACCGGATACTTACGGCGGGCTCCCTTTCGGAGCCCGTTTTTTTTGGTCCTGAAAAATCCGGCAGTCTTGCCGGTAAATCGATGAAATCGCCCGTTTTGAGCGACTCCCTAGCAAAAAGAACAGGCCTGTCCAGCGCCCGTTCTTGACCTGAATCAAGCGCGGCAGTGCCCGATTATGGGATTTGTCTCTCCAAGACATGCGGAGAGGCACCAATGGCAGATTTCGATTCTCGCGAAGGCTTCAACAAGGCGCGTTGCCCAGGCCCCGGCTGGGAGGACATCCTGGCCGCAGACGATGTGGCCCCGCCCGCCTTCGTCGCGCAGGACCAATACCGATACCTCGGCTCCGAAGCCATCGACGCATCGCGCTACTACGACCCGGAATTCTTCCGTGCGGAGACGGAAAGGATGTGGCCGCGCGTGTGGCAATTCGCCGCGCGCGAGGAAGACCTGCCCGAGCCGGGCGACTATGTGACCTACGAGAACGCCGGTCGTTCCTACCTGATCGTGCGTCAGGAAGACGGCAGCGTCAAAGCGTTCCACAACGTCTGCCTCCACCGGGGCCGCAAGCTCAAGACCCACAGCGGCAGCGTCGAACAGTTCGTCTGCCCGTTCCACGGCTTTTCATGGAACACCGACGGCAGTCTGCGCAACATTCCCTGCCGCTGGGACTTCGGCCATCTGACCGACGAGAAGATGCAACTGCCCAAGGCCCACATTGGCCAGTGGGGCGGCTACATCTTCGTGCGCGAAAGCGATGAAGGGCCCAGCCTCGAGGAGTTCCTCGAGCCGCTGCCCGAGTTCTTCAAGCGCTGGCGCCACGAGGAATGCGTGACGGTCGCCTGGGTGGGCAAGGTCGTGAAGGCGAACTGGAAGATCACCATGGAAGCCTTCATGGAAAGCTATCACGCCTACGTCACGCACCCCCAGCTCATGCCTTTCACAGGCGACGCCAACGCCGCCTACCATGTGCTCTCGCCTCACGTGAACGTGAACTACACGCCCTTCGGCGTGGTGAGCCCGCATGTGTCCGACATGAAGCTTTCCGAACAGTGGATCGTCGACGAGTTTCGCAAGTTCAACGGACGCTCGGCCGACAACTACGAGGAGAACAAGGACGGCCACGCGATCGACCTGCCCGAAGGCAGGACCGCCCGTCAGGCGCTGGGCGACGCGATGCGCCAGACTTCCGAGAAGATGTTCGGCGGCGACTACTCGCAGGTTTCCGAAAGCGAGCTGCTCGACGCCCTGGTCTACAACGTCTTCCCCAACTTCGCGCCCTGGGGCGGGTTCATGCCGAACATCGTCTACCGCTGGCGGCCCTGGCCCGATCAGGACCGCTGCCTGATGGAAGTGCGCGTGATCGCCCGCGTGCCCCAGGGCCAGCCGCGCCCGGCCGGGGTGCCGATGCACATGCTGGGTGAGGACGAAGACTGGTCGGATGCGCCTGAACTGGGCGTTCTGGGCGCGGTCGTCGATCAGGACATGACCAACATGGAGCTGACTCACGAGGGCCTCAAAGCCTCGAAGAACCAGCGCGTCGAACTGGGCGACTACCAGGAAGTGCGCATCCGCCACTTCCACCAGACGCTCGACTCCTATCTCAACGACTGAGGGAGCCCCCACGATGACCGACCTCATGGCCAAGTACGGCGATGCCGCAGAGCGCATGCTGCACTTCGTCGAAACCCGCACGACCGACCAGGCAAGCGATGTCTTCCACGTGCCCGTAGCCAACTACCTCGACGAGGATCGCTGGGAGCGCGAGAAGGAGCAGATCTTCAAGCGCCTGCCGCTGATGCTGGCGCTTTCGATCGAGCTGCCGCAAGTCAACGACTACAAGGCCATGGACGTCATGGGCCTGCCGGTCGTGATCACCCGCGCCCGGGACGGCAAGGCCCGCGCTTTCCTCAACGTATGCAAGCACCGCGCGGCCAACCTCGCGCCGGAAGGCAAGGGCAACTGCCGGGCCTTTTCCTGCCCCTATCACGGCTGGACTTATGCCAACGACGGCAAGCTCATCGGAATTGCCGAAGCCTCGACCTTCGGCGAGGTCGACCACTCCACCCTCAACATGACGCAACTGCCCTGCGACGAGGTGGCCGGCATGATCTTCGTGATCCTGACGCCGGATCTGGAGATCGATGCGCGCGCATGGCTGGGCGACATGTACGAACACTTCGCCGCCCTCAAGCTGGAGACCTGGTACTATCACAAGTCCAAGATCATGCGCGGCGCCAACTGGAAGGTCGCCTACGACGGCTACCTTGAGGGATACCACTTTCAGGCTGCGCACACGAATACCGTTGCCACCCGCTCGCCCTCGAACCGGGCGATCTACGAAGGTCATGGGCCGCATATCCTGATCGGCTTCCCGCAGAACGCGATCACCGGCCTGCACGAGCTGCCGCGCGATCAATGGGGCGCGCAGGAGAACAGGGGCTACGATTTCATTCGCATGCTCTTCCCCAATTTCGCGCTCTTCCTGGCACCCGAGATGTGCCAGTTCGCCCAGCTCTTTCCCGGAGCAAAGGCGAACGCAAACGTCACGGTGATGAACTACGTGTTCCCGACCCGGCCCGAAACCGAGGAAGGCATGAAGGCGCTGGACGAGATGTGCGACTTCTTCTTCGACGTAGTGGAAGAGGAGGACTATTTCCTCGGCCTCAAGGTCCAGAACGGACTGGAGAGCGGCGCGATGACCCATCAGGTCTTCGGCCGCAACGAACCGGGTAACCAGTTCTTCCACAAGTGGGTCGACTACTACCTCGACGAGACCGGTCAGACCCCCGCACCGGTCATGAAGGCGTGAGGTAGGCTGGAGGGGCGGCCTGGAGGAGAGCCGCCCCTCCTTCTTTCAGGCGATCTTGAGGACCAGCTTTCCGGTATTGGCGCCGCTGAACAGGCGCATGAAGGCATCGTAGGCATTCTCCAGGCCTTCCTGGACGTCCTCGTCGATGCGCATTTTGCCCTCGGCCAGCCACTGCGCCATTTTCGCGCCGCCTTCGGCAAAGCGATCCGCATAGTCGGCGATCAGGAAACCGTGCACAACCGCGCGGCGGGCAAGCACCTGCCACAGGTTGCGCATCCCGATCTTCTCTTCGGAATTGTATTCGCTGATCAGGCCGCACAGGACGATGCGCGCATGAAGTGCGAGGTTGAACAGTTCGGCCTCCATGACCGTACCGCCGACATTCTCGAACACGACGTTCGCGCCATCCGGCGCCGCCTTGGCGATTTCAGCCGCAAGCGTCTCGACATCCTTGCCCTTGTAGTCGATCGCGGCATCGAACCCGTAGTCCTCGATCAGGCGGCGGCACTTGTCCGGACCGCCGGCGATGCCCACGACACGGCAGCCCACGATCTTGCCGATCTGGCCGACTGCCGAACCGACCGCACCGGCCGCGCCCGAAACGAGGATCGTCTCGCCCGGCTGTGGCTTGCCCGCTTCGAGCAGGCCGAAGTAGGCCGTCAGGCCCACCGCGCCCAGCGCCGAAAGGAAGTTCGAGGGCGATGCAACGGCAGCGACGTCGACTGGCATGGTAAAGCCCCCCGGCATCGCGACCGAGTAGTCCTCGATTGCGTTGAGACCCATGACCCACTGCCCCGGGGTGAAGTCCGGGTTGTCGGAGGCATGAACGATGCCCACGGTCGTTGCCCGGACGGGATCGCCAAGCGGGATCGGGGGCATGTAGCTGGGCGCATCGTCCATCCAGCCGCGCTGGGCGGGGTCCAGCGAGACATAATGGTTGCGCACCACGATTCCCCCCGATGGCGGCGCGGGTATGTCCGCGCTGACCAGCTCGAAATCCTCGGGTACGGGCGTTCCTTGCGGCCTGCGTACAAGCAGGAAGCGCCGATTGGCTGCCATGGCATCGATCTCCTTCGGTTGGATCACTGGGTCGCCCTTCACATCATCGCACGCACCTGTGCAAATTGGCAGGTCGGCAAGAGCTTGATTATCCGACATAGTAAAAAGGAATTTACGGCCAAGAAGAATTCGGCCCAAGGGAGGAAGTACTGATGGCATCCGCTACAATTCGCGGAGCGTGGTTTGCTGCGCTCTCGACGACGGCCCTTACCTGCATCACCTTGCCCGCCTTCGCGCAGGAAAGCGCCGACCAGGGCGTGGAAACGACGAACCCCAACGAAATCATCGTTTCGGCCCGCCGCCGCTCCGAAACGCTGCAGGATACCCCGATCGCGATTACCGCCGTCAATACGGCGATGCTCGAGAACAAGGCCGCCGTGAATATCGGCGATCTGCAGGGCGCGGCCCCGGGCCTGCTCATCACCCAGCAGAACTCGGGCGCCCAGGCGGCCAACATCTCGATCCGCGGCCTGACTTACGCCGACATCGAGAAGTCGCAGACCCCGACGGTCGGTGTCGTCGTCGACGGCGTGACGATCGGTACCAACACCGGCCAGTTGCAGGATGCCTTCGACATCGCCCAGATCGAAGTTCTGCGCGGCCCGCAGGGCACCCTGTTCGGCGCGAACACCATCGGCGGCGTCATCAACATCACCCGTACCAAGCCGACGATGGAACCCGGCGTAAAGGCCGAATTCACTTACGGGCGCTGGAACACCTGGGCGGCCAAGGCAATCGCCAACTACGGCGACGGCGAAACCTGGGGCGTAAAGGCGTGGTACTTCCACAACGAGACCGATGGCTTCTACCATAACGCCACACGCGACACGAGCGACGGCTGGAGCAAGGGCGACAGCTATGGCGCCAGCGTGCTGTTCCAGCCGACCGGCTCGGCCTTCGACGCGCAGTTCACCATCGAGAACGTGGTCCAGAAGTTCAATCCGGTCGTCAGCAACCTGACCAACAGCTCGGAACTGTTCTGCGGCCTGATCCCGGCCGAGGAATGCAACCGCAACAACACGACCGACCTTTACACCACCTTCGGTTCGGCTGCGGTGAGCACCTATCACGCTCCCGACGCGACGCTGCAGATGAACTACGATGCGGGCGCGGTAAAGCTGACCTCGATCACCGGATGGCGTCACAGCCGCGAAAAGCAGACCCAGGACTTCGACGGTTCTTCGGTCGACCTCTATTACGCCGACCGCCGGCAGCACTACACCCAGTGGAGCCAGGAACTGCGCGCCGCCGGCAATCTGTTCGATGGCTTCGACTACGTCGTGGGCGGATACTACTTCCACTCCAAGTACGACCTCACGCAGTACACCCGCTTCTTCGGCTTCGATGAGAGCGTGCCGGCGGACGAGTTCGACAGCAACCCGCAGTTCGTCAATGGCAAGACGACGAGCTATGCGTTCTTCGGCGACTTCAACTGGGCCTTCGCCGACAAGTGGCGCCTGTCCTTCGGTGGCCGCTGGTCGCACGACAACAAGAAGCTGACCAATGCCTTCGAACTGTCGGGCCTGATCGGTTCGGGCGATGCCAACTTCACCAAGTTCACCCCCAAGATCGGCATCGACTACCGTCCCAACCCGGACACCATGCTCTACGCAAGCTGGTCGCGCGGCTATCGTTCGGGCGGTTTCAGCCCCCGCGCAGCGACGGCTGAAACGGCAAGCACTCCGTTCCAGCCGGAAACCGTGGACGCCTACGAAGTCGGCGCCAAGGTATCGCTGTTCGACCGGATGCTGGACATCAACCTCGCCGGCTACGTGTCCGACTACAAGAACATGCAGCAGAACCTGACCGTCCCCGGCGGCCCGACCGGCAACCAGACGATCACCGGCAACGTTCCGGGCGGTGCGATCATCAAGGGCATCGAGCTTGACGGTTCCTTGCGGGTCACTCCGGAATTCCGGATCACCGCTTCGGGCGCCTACATGAAGTCGCACTTCCGCAACTTCATCACCGACGGCGTCCTTGGCACCGACATCGTACCTTTCGACTACTCGGCCAACCGCCTGATCTACGCGCCGAAGTTCACGATGTCTCTCAACGCCGACTACGAAGTGCCGACCAGCTTCGGCAAGATCGTCGCCACCGCCGGCTGGCGCCACATCAGCCCCTATGACGAACAGATCTCGGCTGCCTCGCTGACCCCGGTCACCGACGGTTCGGGCAACGTCACCCAGGTCATCGTCAACGGCAACGACCCGCGCGTGCGCACCACCACGCAGGATCTCGTCGACAGCAGCCTGACCTTCAACTTCGATCTCGGCGACACGGAAGCCTATTTCCGCGTCTTCGGTCGCAACCTGACCAACGAAAAGACCACCACGCACGCCTTCACCGTCGCGGGCCTCTTCTCGTTCGGCATGGCGCTCGAACCACGGACCTACGGCGCGACGATCGGTATCAGATACTGAGTCCACGACACGCCCCGACAGGCGTAAGTTCATAAGGGGGACGCGGGGAAGCCATGGGGTTTCTCCGCGTCTTTCCACAATAGAGGAGAGTAGAACGATGGGCCGCCTTGAAGGAAAGATCACGCTGGTAACCGGAGCGGGCTCCGACCGCGGGCTTGGCGGGGCAACCGCCAAACGCTTCGCCGAGGAAGGCGCCTTCGTCTACCTTACCGACCTTGACGTGACGGGGGCCGAAGCCATCGCCGCAGCCATCCGTGAAAGCGGCGGCCAGGCCGAGGCACTCGCCCAGGACGTCACCCGCGAAGCGGACTGGGACCGCATCTTCAGCAGGATCGAGGATGGCCACGGTCGCCTCGACGTTCTCGTGAACAACGCCGGCATCGCCGTGCTCAAGCCGATCGCCGAACTGACGGCGGCGGACTGGGAAAAGCAGAACAGGGTCAATCTCGACAGCGTCTTCTACGGCACCCAGCGCGCCGTGGCGCTGATGCGCAAGGTCGGCCATGGCGGCTCGATCATCAACCTGTCCTCGATCGCCGGCCTGGTAGGCGTGCAGATGTGCGGCGCCTATGCCGCGGCCAAGGGCGGCGTGCGCCTGTTCTCAAAGGTGATAGCGCAGGAATGCGCGGCCCAGAACATCCGCTGCAACTCGGTACATCCCGGCATGATCGAAACCGCGATGCAGGACGTCGCGCGCAAGGACAATCCGGAAGGTTTCAAGCAGATCGTCGCGGGCATTCCGATGCAACGCATGGGCGAGCCGCTCGACATCGCCAACATGAACCTGTTCCTCGCCTCGGACGAGAGCCGCTACATCACCGGATGCGAATTCGTGGTCGACGGCGGCGTCACCGCGATGTGAATCGATGGTGCCCGGGGCCGGCCATCCCGCCCTGCCCCGGGTATCCTTTTTCCGTCAAAGCTTGACGATGGCCTTGCCGATGTTCTTGCCGGTCAGCATGCGCTCGTAGGCGACAAGGACGTGTTCCAGCCCCTGCGTCTCGTCGAACCGCGTCGACAGCTTGCCCTCGTCCATCCACTGGCGCAGTTGCGGCATGAACTCGGCCCCGCGCTCAAGGAAATCGGGGATGAAGAACCCCTCGACACGCAGGCGCCGCATGAGGATCTGGTCGAAGCGCGCAGGCCCCGGCATCGGCGCGTCATTGTCGTAGCCGGCCACCAGACCGCATATCGCCACGCGCCCATAGTGGGCCATATTCGGCAGAACCGCATCGAGGATCGGCCCGCCGACATTGTCGAAGAAGGCATTGATCCCGCCCTCGACCGTCGCCAGCCGCCCTTCGACGTCTTCGCTGCGATAGTCGATCGCCATATCGCAGCCGAGATCCTCCAGCAGATAGCGGCACTTGTCCGGCCCGCCGGCTATGCCGACGACCTTGGCGCCCAGATTCCTGCCGACCTGGCACGCAAGGCTGCCGGTCGCGCCGGCCGCGGCGGAAACCGCCAGCCATTCGCCCGGCTTGACCGCGGCCACTTCCCTGACCCCGACATAGGCCGTCCAGGCATTCATCCCCAGGGCGCCGAAATGCTGGCGTGGATCGGCAATCGTGTCATCGACGATCTCCAGCCCCGCCAGCGACGGCGTGAGGGTGGCATAATCGGCCCACTGCCCGAAACCGCGCACCAGAGCGCCCTCGGGAAAGGCGGGATCGCGGGTTTCGCACACCCGACCGAGGCACAGCCCGACCATTTTCGAGCCCAGTGGCAGCGGCGGCTGATAGCCATCGGTGCGCGGGCTCATCCACATGCGGGTGCCCGCGTCCATCGAAAGATAATCGACGGCAATGCGCACTTCACCGTCGCCCAACGGAGCAAGCTCTTCCTCGCAAAGCGTAAGGTACTGGGAAAAATCAGTATTCCCGTGCGGATGGCGATCAAGACGCCAGTAATGGCAGGTTGTCATTCAGGTCTCCTCATACTGCGCACGGTGACCGTTGCAAGAAAGGCACGGAACCTCATCAAATTGATAGGCCTATCAGTTTGGCGAGGACTGCAATTTCGCTTCGGGAGATAGATACCGAACAAACGATTTATAAAAATGGGAGGTACCTGATATGCAATTCCCCAAGTCCATTCTGCTTGCGTCCACGGCATTTGCCACCGTGTCCATTGCAGGGCCCGCCTTCGCCCAGGACACGACCGGCAACGAAGAGACCACCAAGAACACCGGCCTTAGCGAAATCGTCGTCACCGCCCGTAAGCGCGTTGAAAGCGCGCAGGACATTCCGGTCGTCGTGACCGCGATCTCGGCGCAGACGCTTGAACAGCGCGACATCACCAGCATCGAGAAGATCGCGGCCGCCACGCCGAGCCTGACCGTCGGCCACGCCTCGAACGGCTCGGCCGCACAGGTCACGCTGCGTGGCATCGGTTCGTCCTCCACCTCGATCGGCATCGAGCAGTCGGTCGCCACGGTCGTCGACGGCGTCTATTACGGCCAGGGCCGCATCCTCGAGGAAGGCTTCTTCGACCTCGCCGGCGTCGAAGTCCTCAAGGGCCCGCAGGTCCTCTTCTTCGGCAAGAACGCCACTGCAGGCGTGATCTCGATCAAGACCGCCGACCCGACCCCCGACTGGGAGTTCAAGGCCCGCGCCAGCTATGAATTCAAGGCGCAGGAAGCCGAGCTCGAAGGCGTCGCTTCCGGCCCGCTGGCCGACGACCTGGGTATTCGCGTCGCCCTGCGCGGCAGCAAGGCCTGGGGCGGTTATTACAATAACGTGTCGCGCGACTACGACCTCGCGCTGCTCCCGTTCACTTCGACCCCGACCAGCTCGGACCAGCCGGGCAATCGCCAGTTCCTCGGCCGCGTCACGCTGAAGTACGAACCGACCAGCGAGATCACCAATACGCTCAAGGTTTCCTACAACTACAACAAGGCGAACAACTCGAGCTACAACTACGTCGCCTATAATTGCCCGACCGGCTTCACCGCGCTTTCGGGCGATGCCTGCGGCTTGAATTTCCAGACCCACCAGAACGACATGCCGGCAGAGGAAGCGACCAACTTCCCCTATGCAGGCGACGGCAAGCTCTACAACAAGTACCGTTCGGCAGCGATCACCAACACGTTCAACTATGAACTCGGCACCGTCACGCTGACCAACGTCACCAACTACAACTGGAACAACAACCGCTGGCTGTGCGCCTGCGAATTCCAGGCCAATCCGTTCTCCGTGTGGGCCACCGAAAACTCGAGCTGGAAGGCGTTCTCGAACGAAGCGCGCGCGCTCACGCACTTCGACGGCCCGCTCAACGTGATGGTCGGCCTGCTCTACCAGAAAACCAAGCGCGACTTCGAGCAGTTCGTCAGCTTCAGCCTTTCGGACATTCCGGAAGCCGGCCGCTTCCAGTACATCGACGCGTACAAGACCAGCTACACCAAGGGTGAGACGATCTCGGGCTTCGGCCAGGTAACCTGGAAGCTGACCGACAACCTCGAACTCGACGGCGGCGTGCGCTACACCCACGAAACCAAGAAGAGCGCCTTCTCGCAGCCTTACGTCAGCCCCTCCTTCGCTGCCGCGTGGGTGCAGGGTCGCACTACCGTGGGCGATCAGACCTTCACCAACTGGTCTCCGGAAGTCTCGCTGACCTACAAGCCGATCCAGGACGTCATGTTCTATGCCTCCTACAAGACCGGCTACAAGTCGGGCGGCTTCTCGAACGGCGGCATCGACTCCGCCTTCGGCGATCCGGCGGTCGACCTGCTGTTCGATCCGGAAACGGCAAAGGGCTTCGAAGCCGGTGTGAAGTCGACACTGCTCAACAACCAGCTGCGCCTGAACCTGGGTGCCTACAGCTACAAGTACAAGAACCTGCAGATCGACTTCTTCAACTCGTCGATCATCGCCTTCCAGACCCTGACCGCCGACGCGCGTACCAAGGGCGTCGAGCTCGATTTCGAATTCGCGCCCTATGCGGTTCCGGGCCTCAACGTGCACGGTAGCCTCAACTACAACGACGCCAAGTACGACAGCTTCCCCGACGCCCCCTGCTATGCGGGCCAGACGCCGGACGAAGGCTGTAACCTCACCGCAGACGGTGCGGGCGGCTATCGCGTCCTCACGGCGGCCGAGATCACCGGCGGTACGCCCGGCGTTCGCCAGAACCTCAACGGAATGGTACTGGGCATGGCCCCGCACTGGACCGGCTCGGTGGGCTTCAACTACGACGCCCCGGTCGGCGACGGTTTCAAGGCGGGCCTTGGCGCCAACATGCGCTACAGTTCCTCCTACCTGGTCCAGGGCTTCGGCGTCCCGCATTCGCGCAACAGCTCCTATGCCACGCTCGATGCCGGCCTGCGCTTCGGCGCAGAAGATGACAGCTGGCAGCTGGCGGTCATCGGCAAGAACCTGACCAACAAGCAGTACATCAACGGCGGCGTCGACGGTCCGAACACCGGTTCGGGCACCGGCACCCCGGGCGGCGTGCATGCCGACCAGCTCGGCTTCGGCGCCGAACCGCGCACGGTCACCGTGCAGGTCACCACGCGCTTCTGATCGCAGGGCCCGGCGCAGGGCCGCTTGCGGGCGGCCCTGTCGATCGAAAGACACAAAAAGGCGGGGGCCGATGGCTCCCGTCTTTTTTGCGTGAGGGCCTTTTACAGACAAGGCACGAAGAATTGTCCGCAATGCACGAAACCCCGGCGGGGTCTGGCTGGTTGTCCAAGGGAAACACGGAGATTCCCCCATGCCCAGCATCAAGTCCGCCAAGGTCGCCGACGTTATCGTCGAAACGCTCCAGCAGGCCGGTGTCCGGCGATGCTATGGCGTTCCCGGCGACAGCCTGAACCACGTCACCGACGCGATCCGGCGCAGCGACATGCGCTGGATTCACGTCCGTCACGAGGAAGCCGGCGGCTTCGCCGCGGGCGCCGATGCCATGCTGACGGGCGAACTGGCCGCCTGCGCGGGTTCATGCGGACCGGGTAGCCTGCACTTCATCAACGGCCTGTTCGAAAGCCACCGCAACCGCGCGCCCGTCGTGCTGATTGCCAGCCAGATCGTTCGCGACGAACTGGGCTTCGAGTTCCCGCAGGAAGTGGACTTCCGGCAGGTCTATGCCCCGTGCAGCGTCTTTTGCGAGGAGATCCGCACACCTGCGCAGGCCCGCCGCAAGACGGCTATGGCGGCGCAGGCCGCACTGGCGAAGAAGGGCGTCGCCGTCCTCATCGTGCCTGCCGACGTGTCGCAGGCCGATGCGCCCGACGAGTCGCCTTTCCTCGTCCATCGATCCCAACCGCGGACGCTGCCCTCGCAAGCCGAACTGCAGACTTTCGCCGATGCGCTCAACGACGGCGGACGAGTCGCGATCTACGGAGGATCCGGCTGCGAGGCAGCGCACGAACAGGTCCTGGCCCTGGCCGCGAAGCTCAAGGCCCCTGTCGCCCACACCTCGCGGGCCAAGGACTTTCTGGAACACGACAATCCCAATCTCGTGGGCATGACCGGCATATTCGGATCCGAAGCCGGCTATCACGCGCTGATGGACTGCGACACATTGCTGCTGCTCGGCTGCGATTTTGCTTGGCGCCAGTACTACCCGGACAAGGCAACGATCCTGCAGATCGACATAGACGGCACGCACCTGGGCCGACGCCACCCGGTCGATCATGCCGCCGTGGGTGATGTACGCGACACGCTGGAAGCGCTGCTGCCGCTGATCGACGAATGCGCAGACCGCGACTTCCTCGACGAATGCCTCAGGCATCGCAAGCGCGCGGTGAGCGAGCAGGAACGCCATGTGAAGGCCGACGACGATCGCGCCATCCATCCCCAGTACCTGACCGAGACGATTGCCCGCCACGCCGACGCCGATGCGATCTGGACCGCCGACGGCGGATCGCCGATGGTCTGGTGCCTGCGTCACGTTCCCTCCACGGGTCGCAATCGCACCGTCGTCTCGCTGACCCATGGCACGATGGCCAATGCCATGCCGCAGGCGCTGGGCGCCAAGGCCGCCTTTCCCGACCGCCAGGTGATCTCGCTGTCGGGCGACGGCGGCCTGTCGATGCTGCTGGGAGACCTGCTCACGGCGATCCAGGAGGACCTGCCGATCAAGGTCTGCGTATTCGACAATTCCTCGCTCGGGTTCGTGGAACTGGAGCAGAAGGTAGAGGGCCTGCTCGATGCCTATACGAACCTGAAGAACCCGGACTTCGCCCGCCTTGCCGAAGTCATCGGCTTCTGGGGCCGCCGGGTCGAGAAGGCCAGCGACCTCAATACCGCGGTCGCGCAATGGCTCGCCCATCCGGGCCCTGCCCTGCTCGATGTCGTCACCGACCGCTACGAACTGGTCATGCCGCCCAAGATCGAGGCGAAGCAGGTCTTCGGCACGGCACTCTATTCGGCCAAGGCGGTGCTGTCCCGCCGCACCGGCGATGTCGTCGATCTGGTCAGGGGCGCACTATCCTGACTTGCGCAACGCACGCTCTCCATGCGTGCCGAAACGAAAAAGGCCCGGGATCATCCCGGGCCTTCTGCTTAATGCGACGGATCGCCTGCCTCAACAGCCCTTGGGCGCGTGCTGGCGATGGATGTTGCGGAACGAACGGCTCTTGAACAGCCACTTGCCGTCGATCTTTACGCAGGTGTCCTCGTAGACACCGCGATCGCGCATGGTCGTGCCGTCCTGATCGTAGACCTCGGAAGTATAGCTGCGCATGACTGCCGTATTGCCTTCGACCTCGATCGAACCGGGCCATGCCTCGAACATGATGCCGGGGTAGGACTTCATTGCCTCAACCCACATCGCGACGATGGCCGGACGGCCCACAGTCGTGCCGAGTTCGGGATAGTCGGGCAGCGACCATTGCGCATCCTCGGCCCAGGTCGCGCCCCAGGCTTCGGCGTCGCAGCGCGTCACCGCGTCGGCATACGTCTCCAGCAGTTCGCGAATGGCGAGGCGGTCCTCGAAGGGGCCTGTATAGGGCATATCCTGTATCTCCCGATTGATGCTCTGTTCGAAACGCGAGCCTAACGGGTCAGGCCCGCATTCCTACTATGGCTAATGCGAGGGCACGGCGCGGACAGGACAGGACCGGTCAGGTCACGACCGGGCGTTCGTCCGGTCCGGGCGCGTGATCCGGCAGGGAGACCTCGATCATGCCGTTCTCGACGCGCAGGGGAAAGCGGCGCAAGTCGGCATAGGCGCCGCCGATGCAGCGGCCGCTGGCCACTTCGAAGCGCGCACCGTGCAGCGGACACATGATCGCCCCGCGCCGCACGCGGCCGGGCGAGAGCATCGCCGCCTGATGGGTGCAGCGGTCGTTGACGGCATTGAAGCCGTCGTCTGTCTTCACGACCAGGACGCTCCAGCCATCGACCTGTGCCGACAGTTTGCCTTCTTCGGGAAATTCCGCCTCGGCCACGATGCCGTGCCATACTTCGTGTTCGCGGGTATCACTCATGCAATTCAAATCCTCACCATGGTCTTGCCGATCGTGCGGCCAGACATCAGGTCGATAAAGGCTTCCGGCAGCTTTTCAAATCCATCGCGCACATTGGCCAGCGGCTTGAGCTTGCCCTGGGCCACCCATTCGTCAAGTTCGGCCTGCGCCTGTTCAAGTACGTCGAGGTGATCGTAAGTCAGGAAGCCCTGCATCCTGATCCGGTTCACCACGAGCTGCCACAGGGTTTTGACGCCATAGGGATGGTCGGCATCGTTGTACTGGCCGATCATTCCACACACCGGCACACGCCCGTGGGTGCGCATGAGTGGCAGCATGGCCTCCAGCGTCTCGCCGCCGACGTTGTCGAAATAGACGTCGACCCCTTCGGGAGCCGCCTTGCGCACTTCCCCGGCGATGTCGGGCGTCGCGCGGTAGTCGATCGCGGTGTCGAAGCCCAGGTCGCGGATGACCTGCGCCTTTTCGTCGGAACCGACGAGACCGATGACCTTGCAGCCCTTGGCCTTGGCGATCTGTCCCACGGTCGAGCCCGTAGCTCCGGCGGCCGCGCTGATGACGACGGTCTCGCCCGGCTTGGCCTCGCCCACGGCGAACAGGCCGACCCATGCCGTCAGCCCTACGGGGCCCAACGCGCCCATGTAATGATGCAGTTCGGTCCCGGGCTTCCGGTGGACCACTTCCAGACCCAGCGCATTGTCGTCGAGCACGAAGTATTCCGACCAGGTGCCCAGCGCCCGTACCAGCGTGCCGACGGGATACTTCGGGTTGTTGGACTCCACCACTTCGCCCAGCGACATGCCGTTGACCGGCGCGCCCAGCGCGACCGGTGGCAGGTAGCTCGGCCGATCATCCAGGAAACCGCGGATCGCCGGATCGAGCGAGCCGACCCGCATGGCGACGAGGAACTCCCCATCCCCCGGCACCGGCATGTCGGTTTCCGCCATCTCGAAATCTTCAGGCGTCGGCATGCCTTCCGGCCGCCGCGCGAGCAATATTTGCCTAACCTTTCCCATCGTTCCTGCTTAGCCGCCCGAAGCCGCACCGGGAGGCTAGCGGAATCGCTAGGTCGACCACGCCTTCCATCTGCAGCAGGTTTCGCCGGAACAGGGCCGGACGCCCGCTGCTATCCCAAACGCTAGGTTCGCAGCCCCGGGTTTGTACGCAGTCTGAAAGGTGGAAGAGGAGAATGAGGCCATGAGCATGACCCCCCAGGAAATGATCGATTTCGTCGACAATCTTTATGCCGCCACCGGTGTCGGTGACTGGGAGACGGCCTCCTCGATGCTCACCGACGACTTCGTCGCCTACGAGGCGGACAGCCTGCCGATGGCCGGGGCCTATCGCGGCAAGAACGCCCTGAAGGACCTCTATGCGAAAGTCATGGGCATGTGCGACGTGGCCGGCCTCGACATCATGGAGACGACCGCGGGCAAGGACAATGCCGTAACCATCCTTTCGATCCGCTTCGCCGACCCGGACCTTGCGCCTGCGGAAATCTGCGAGGTCTTCAAGTTCCGCGACGGCAAATGCTGCGAAATCAAGCCCTACTACTACGATCCCTCGGCCTTCCATGCCGCGGCGAAGGCCAAGGCAGCGGCAAGCGCGGCCTGACCTCAACGGACCTGCGAGCGAACGGACGTCACGGCGATGAAGGCAGTCTACTACTTCGAAAACGGCGGGCCGGAGGTCATGCAATATGGCGACCTGCCCGATCCGGAGGTCGGCCCCAAGACCGTGCTCATCGCGGTCGAATGGGTTTCGATCGAAGGCGGCGACCTGCTCAACAGGCTGGTGACGCCGCCGCCCGAGACGCCGTTCGTACCCGGGTACCAGGCTGCGGGCACCGTCCTTGCGGTCGGCTCCGAGGTCACGCGCTTCAAGGAAGGTGACAAGGTCATCGGCTTCGACTGGCACGGCAGCCATGCCGAGCTTTTCGCAGTGCCCGAACACTACACCTATCCCGTGCCCGAAGGCCTGGATATGCGGCAGGCGGCGACGATCCCGGTACCCTTCGGAACCGCGCATGACTCGCTGTTCCAGTTCGGACAGATGCAACCCGGCGAATTCGTTCTGGTTCAGGGTGCAGCCGGCGGTGTCGGGCTGGCCGCCGTGCAGCTAGCGAGCCAGGCAGGCGCGGTCGTGATCGGCACGGCGTCCAGCCGCGAAAGGCTGGAGCGGATCGTGCCCTTCGGCCTTCACCACGGCATTGATTACCGCACAGAGGACATCGCCGCGCGCTGCAAGGAGATCACCGGGGGCAAGGGGATCGACCTGATCCTCGACCTTGCCGGCGGACAGGGAAAGGATGCCCTGATCAGCGCAATCCGCCCGCATGGCCGCTATGCCGTGATCGGCGCCGCTACCGGCAGCCTGCCCAGCTTCGGGTTCTTCGAACTGATCCGCAAGGCGATGCATGTCTATGGCATTTCCTTCGGCCGCGAGATGCATACCGAGCGCGCCCATGCCCTCCTCGCCGACATCGCCCGGCGCATGGTGGAAGGCAACCTGCAGATGCCGATCGACGCCGAGTTCGACCTGTCCGATGCCGTCGCCGCGCATCGCCACGTCGCCGAGGGCCACCCCTTCGGACGTGTACTGATGAAAGTCGGCCGCTAGGCGCAGGCGCGCCGTCCGTCCCGGGCGGCCCGGCGCAAGCGACCGGAACCGGACCGGCCAGCCGCGGGTTCCTCCAGGGAGAACCTGAAGCGGAGCCCCCACGATCATGAGCGCCCTGACTTTCGCCGACTGCACGGCCCCGGGCATTACGCGCCGGGCCTGCGGCAAGGGCTGGATCTTCTTGGACCCGCAGGGCCAGCGGATCGCGGAGCAAGCCGAGATCGAAAGACTCAAGGCGATAGCGCTGCCGCCCGCCTGCACCGATTGCTGGTACAGCCTCGATCCGAACGCGCACATCCTTGCCACCGGGATCGATGCGCGCGGGCGCAAGCAATACCGCTATCACCCCGAATATCGCGAGCGGCAGGAGGCCCTCAAGTTCGACAGCCTACGCGAATTCGGCGCGGCCCTGCCCGCCATTCGCCGCCGCGTCGAAGCCGACGTGGCACAGCATCGCATCAACCGCGAGCGCGCGCTCGCCTGCGTCGTGCGCCTGCTCGATTCCACCGCCCTACGCATTGGCAACGAGTGCTACGCCAAGGCCAACCGGACGTTCGGCGCCACCACCCTGCGCCGCCGCCACCTGCGGCTGGAAGGCAAGACCATTCGCCTGCGTTTCAAGGCCAAGTCCGGAAAGCAACGCGAACTGGCCCTTACCGACCGCAACCTCATGCGCTTCATCCGTCAGGTGCAGGACCTGCCGGGCCAGCACCTCTTCCAGTTTCTCGACGAATCGGGAGACCCTGCGCCGGTCAGTTCCTGCGACGTAAACGCCTACCTCTCCGAAGCGGCGGGCACGCATTTCACGGCGAAGCACTTTCGCACCTGGGCGGCCAGCGTCACCGCCTTCGAGGCAATCGTGACCGACCGCGAGCCGCCGACCATAAAGTCGATTGCCGGCATGGTCGCCGATGTTCTGGCCAATACCCCGGCAATCGCGCGCAAGTCCTACATTCACCCCGAAGTCTTTGCCCTTGTCAGCGACGAGGACGCGCGCTCCGCGTGGTGCAGTAAGCGCCTGCCAAGAAAGACCAGATGGCTGCTGCCGGCCGAACGCGGCTTCCTGACCTATCTGCAAGCGAGCGAGAGCGCCTGAAGCCCAGCCGTCCTCGCTTCGTCGCATAGGGACGGCTTCCGCAAGCCTGCAGCATTGCAAAGGATGTGGCGAGAACATAATAAGAACACATGCAAAAGACCTCGATTCTCGGGCGCCTCGAAATCCTGGCCGACGCAGCCAAGTACGACGCCTCGTGCGCGTCGTCGGGCTCGGTCGAGCGGAACAGCAGGAACGGACGCGGCGTGGGCTCGACGTCGGGCGGCATGGGCATCTGTCATGCTTATGCGCCGGACGGTCGCTGCATTTCGCTGCTCAAGCTGCTGCTGACCAACCACTGCATCTTCGATTGCCACTACTGTGTGAACCGCAAGAGTTCGAACGTCGAACGCGCACGCTTCACGCCCGAGGAAGTGGTCGACCTCACTCTGTCGTTCTATCGCCGCAACTACATCGAAGGGCTGTTCCTCAGTTCCGGCATCGTGCGCAGCCCGGATCATACGATGGAGCAGATCGTGCGCGTGGCGCGCACGCTTCGCGAGGTCCACGATTTCCGCGGCTACATCCACCTCAAGACGATCCCCGAGGCCGATCCCGAGATCGTCGCCGAGGCCGGAATTTGGGCGGACCGCGTCTCGATCAACGTCGAACTGCCCACGGCGGCCAGCCTCGCCCGGCTCGCTCCCGACAAGAACGCCCCGCGCATCGAAGGCGCCATGGGCGGTCTGCACAGCCGCATCGTCGATGCACGCGACGCCCGGCGCAAATACCGCTCCGCTCCGCGCTTCGCGCCGGCCGGCCAATCCACGCAGATGATCGTCGGCGCCGATGGCACATCGGACACGCAGATCATCGACAAGGCGAGCAGGCTCTATGGCCGGTTCGGCCTGCGCCGCGTCTATTATTCGGCCTTCAGCCCCATTCCCGATGCCAGTGCGGTCCTGCCCCTGCAGCGACCGCCCCTGATGCGCGAACATCGCCTCTACCAGTCCGACTGGCTGACGCGCTTCTACGGTTTCGCCCCGCACGAAGTCAGCGAAGCGGCCGATGCGAACGGAATGCTGCCGCTCGACATCGATCCCAAGCTGGCCTGGGCGCTCAAGTTCCGAGACCGCTTCCCCATCGATCTCAACCGCGCGCCGCGCGAGGCGATGCTGCGGGTGCCGGGTCTGGGCGTAAAGGCGGTGGATGCCCTGCTGGGCGCACGCCGCCATCGTTCGATCAGGCTGGACGATCTTGCCCGCGTCACCAATTCCCTGCGCAAGCTGCGTCCCTTCGTCGTGACGAGCGACTGGCGCCCCGTCGCCATGCTCGATCTGGCAGACCTGCGCGCGCGCCTGGCCCCCAAGCCGCGCCAGATGGAACTCTTCGGATGATCGGCGCGCGGCTGGAGGATCCGGACGATTTCGACGCGTGGCGCGACATGGCCCGCGCCTCCGTTGCGCGCGGCATCCCGCCAGAGGAGATCGCCTGGAGCGAAGGCGAGGACAGCGCCGACCTGTTCTCGCTCGCCGAACATACCGCGCCGCGCAGTTCCGGTCTTCCGGAAGCTTCGTCCGTCCCGGTGCGCGCCTCGCGCGCCTTTCTGAGCCTGGCGACCAGTGTCTTCATGCACAGCGATCCGTCGCGGCTCGATCGTAAACGCACGGTTGAG